>JAZNCS010000060.1:0-28058 GCA_045587685.1 Acutalibacteraceae bacterium | reverse complement strand
CATTTTTTGTGAAAATCTTACTTGAAAGCAATTCTTCAAAACTTGAATTATAAACATTTTGAGCATTACCAAAATAATCAAAAACATTAGTAATACGCTTATTGCCTGCGCCTAAAGATAACTGCAACCAAATTGTATATTTCATATTATTTCATCATTTCCCAAATTGAAATTGAAGCCGCAACCGCAGCATTTAATGACTCCGCCTTACCGCGCATTGGTATTGTTATACGCTTATAAGCTGCTTTTTTAGTTTCTTCGGTAATTCCGTTTGCTTCGTTTCCAATAATAACTACACTGCCACTATTAAAAGAAATGTCGGTTATTTTTTCAGCGTCCGAATCCACTACACAAGCATAAGACAATAACTTATTTTCATTACAAAATACTGTGATATCATCGGTTAAATATAACGGCATTCTAAGAAGTGTTCCCATAGAAGCGCGAAGCGATTTTGGTGAATACGGGTCGCAACCGTTTTCGGTTAAAATTATACCTGTTACACCCAAAGCCTCTGCCGTACGAGAAACCGCGCCCAAATTAGAAGGGTCGTTAATATTTTCAAGCGCAATATATTTACCGCCCTTATCAATTTTCGGGGTATTTGTTGGAATTTTACAAACGGCAATAATTCCCTGCGGCGAAGTAGTATCGCTAATCTTCTTGAAAAGATTGTCGGTAATTTTATAACATTCATCGGCATTTTTAGAGAACTTTTCAATAGTTTCAAAGTACTTAGAAAATGCAGTTTCAGAGATAATTAACTTATCAAACCTAATTCCGTTTTCAAAAATATCTTCACAAATTCTTAATCCCTCAAGAACAAATAAACCTTCGTTTTTTCGGCTTTTAGTTGAAGTTTGTAAAGCGGAAACAAGCTTGATAAGTGAATTTTCTTTACTCGTAATTTCTTTGAAATTTGTCATAAAATCACCCCTTATAAAAATGAAAAAGTCGCCCGAGAGGAAAATTTTCCCGGGCGAAAAATATTATTTTTCAAGAGCCTTTTTAGCAGCCTTAACTAAGGTTTCAAAACCTTTTGCATCGTTTACTGCAAGGTCTGCAAGCATCTTACGGTTGATTGTAATACCAGCCTTGTTTAAGCCGTTAATGAATGAAGAATAGTTGATATCATTCATTTTACAAGCAGCTGAAATACGGGTAATCCAAAGACGACGGAAATCACGTTTCTTAAGTCTACGGCCAATATAAGCATAGTTACCTGATTTCATTACAGCTTCTTTAGCTGTTTTAAAGAGCTTTGATTTTGCTCCGAAATAGCCTTTAGCAAGTTTTAAAACTTTCTTTCTTCTTTTGCGTGTAGCTAACGCACCTTTAATTCGTGCCATTTAATTTCCCTCCAATTAAAGTTCCTTACTTATAAGGAATCATCTTTTTAATAGTTGCGGTGTTTGTTACGTCTGCAATTGCACCTTGGCGAAGATTTCTCTTACGCTTGGTTGTCTTCTTGTTGAGAATGTGTGACTTGAATGCATGTGCGCGTTTAACTTTACCGGTTTTTGTGAGCTTAAAGCGTTTCTTAGCGCCACTGTGTGTTTTAATTTTAGGCATTTTAAATCCTCCCAATATTTTTTTAACTACAATTATTTGCCGGTTTTAGGGGCAAGGAACATAAACATATTACGTCCCTCCATTTTAGCAGCTTTTTCAACCGTTGCAGCATCTTTACAAAATTCAGCGAAGCGAGACATAATATCAAGACCAATTTCAGGATGGCCTAATTCACGGCCACGGAAACGGATTGAAACTTTAACCTTGTTACCGCTTTGCAAGAATTTAATAGTTTGTCTGCCTTTGGTTTCAAAATCATGAACGTCAATACTAAGTCCAAGGCGAATTTCCTTAACATCCATAACCTTTTGGTTTTTCTTTGCTTCCTTATCGCGCTTAGCCTGATCAAAACGATACTTACCGTAATCCATAATTTTGCATACAGGTGGTTGTGCGTTTGGTGAAATGCAAACCAAATCTAAATCTGCAGCTTCTGCTGCTTCTAATGCTTTGGAAATCGGAACAATTCCGAGCTGTGAGCCGTCCGCTGTGATAACGCGAACTTCCTTAAATTTAATACCTTCGTTTATAGCGAGTTCTTTACTGCTAATGTTGATGCACCTCCATAGGCATAATAGTTTAAAAACAAAAGCGTGGACACAATACGCCCACGCATAAGAATACCAAACAAAAGTTTGAATGCTTATTGACCCTTTAGAACAAAATCCGAGGGTGAGGACGACATGCGTACTACTTCGTTATAAAAACATTATACTTATTTTTAAGCGTTTGTCAAGTATTTTTTTAATTTGCTTGCTTTATCGGTCTTTTCCCAAGGTAAATCAATATCGGTTCTACCCATATGACCATATGCCGCGGTTTGACGATAAATAGGTCTTCTTAAATCAAGCATATCAATAATTGCTGATGGTCTTAAATCAAACACTTTATTAACAGCGTTTACAATTTCCTCGTCAGCAATAGTACCAGTACCAAAAGTATCTACCATTACTGGTACAGGACTTGCTACACCAATAGCGTATGCTAATTGAATTTCGCACTTTTTAGCAATACCTGCTGCTACGATATTTTTAGCAACATAACGAGCAGCGTAAGCCGCACTTCTATCCACTTTTGTTGGGTCCTTACCCGAAAAAGCACCGCCGCCGTGACGAGCATAACCGCCGTATGTATCAACAATAATCTTTCTACCTGTAAGACCTGTATCACCTTGAGGACCGCCAACTACAAAACGGCCTGTTGGGTTGATATAAATCTTTGTATTTTCATCCAAAAATTCAGCAGGAACAATAGGCTTAATTACCTTTTCTAAAATGTCCGCGCGTAATGTTTCTAAACTAACATCAGCAGTATGTTGACTCGAAACAACAACCGCATCAACGCGTTCAGGTTTACCATCAACATATTCAACAGTAACCTGTGTTTTTCCGTCAGGATTAAGATAAGAAAGTTCACCGCTTTTACGAACCGCGGTAAGCTTTCTTGCCATTTTATGCGCCAAAGAAATAGCTAAAGGCATAAGTTCTTCGGTTTCATCACAAGCGTAACCGAACATCATACCTTGGTCACCTGCACCATTAAGGTTATAGGTATCTTCTTCCCCACCTTTGAGTTCTAATGACTTATCAACACCCATAGCAATGTCAGGCGACTGTTTATCAATAGATGTCATAACCGCACAAGTGTTTCCGTCAAATCCTGCTTTTTCACAGTTATAGCCTATATCACAAACAACTTCACGAACAATTTTAGGCATATCAATTTGTGCAGTTGTAGTAATTTCGCCCATAACGGTTACTACGCCTGTTGTACAAAAAGTTTCACAAGCAACACGAGCATACTTATCTTGCTCAAAAATTGCATCTAAAACCGCATCTGAAATTTGGTCACAAACCTTGTCAGGATGACCTTCTGTAACAGACTCTGATGTAAATAAAAATCTATCCATTTTATACTTCCTCCACTTTTTACAAAAAAATAAAACCGCCCAAAAAGAAGCGGTTAAAAACAACCTCATCTCTCGGATAATCCGCCGGATTTAGCACCTTGAAAAACAGGTTGCTGGGTTTCAACGGGCCGGTTCCCTCCACCTCTCTTGATAAGGAGATATTTAATTTTCGTTTAATATTGTACCATAATTTAAAATTTTGTCAACTATTATTTACTAATTTTTCAAAATTGGAGATATTTTCTTGTAAACCACAAAACAAAATGCCGCATCCAAAATACCTTTTACAAAATTAAATGGCAAATTAAACACAACCAATGCTTCAAACAAACCATCAACTGTTGGCAAAATTGCTTTATACATACCTAAAATAGCATTCATTGGCAATCCATATATCACAGAAAAAGCAGGATATACAAATAAATAGTTTGTAAATATACTAATTACCGCCATTGTTAAAGCACCTAAAACCGAGCCTATAAGTGCGCCTTTACGAGTTTTATTTTTCTTATAGCAAAAACCCGCAGTCCAAACAAAAATTGCGCCTAAAATAAAATTCGAAAGTTCTCCAACACCTGCCGAAGTTGTTACAAACAAATGCAACAAATTTTTAATCAAACAAACCAAAACACCCCAAAGAGGTCCGAATGCAAACGACATAATTATTGCAGGGATTTCAGAAAAATCCAACTTTATAAACGAAGGGATTATAGGAAGTGGAAACTCCAAAAGCATTAAAATAAATCCTAATGACCCAAAAATAGCCGAAGCCGCAATTTCTCTTACATTTTTCTTAATCATAAAAGCACCACCAAAAAAACACCCATATTGAAATTCAATACGGGCGTTGAAATACAAAAATATTCCATCTTCTTTCATCCAGACTTGGCTAGTGAAAATCAAATCGTTCGCGGTTTGATTTTTACTAGCCTCACTGTCGGCTTTGGAATTGCACCAAATCAACCTTACGGTTCGCGGGCTTTACCGCCGGTGAGGAATTGCACCTCGCCCTGAAGATTACATTAACATTATATTATATTCAATTTAATATGTCAATCATTTAAAATACATAAATAACTGACACTTAATCATACCGTTATAAAGTTTGCGGCGTTTATCAGCTGTCTCTCCAAAGTGTTTTTCAAATTCATCGTGAGGACTAATAACATAATATTTTTGTCCGTCTCCTCTTGAAAATCTTTCGCCCATAACTTTATATAATGCTTCGGCGGCTTTTACATCTAAAAGTCTTTCGCCGTAAGGAGGGTTAGTAACGGTTATACATCTTTCTTTAGGTGGTGTAAAATCTTTAACTTCGCCAATAGCGGCTTTTACATATTTTTCAACACCCGCTTTTTTAGCATTAGCAAGAGTAAGTTCAACACAAGCAGGGTCAATGTCAAAACCTTGCGCTTTAAAATCAATGTTTTTCAGAATTAAATCCTGCGCTCTTGTGCGTTCTTCTTGCCAAATTTTAGGATTTAAAAATCCAAAGCGTTCAGCCGCAAAATATCTACGAAGACCGGGTGCGGTTTTGGTCGCCATAAGTGCAGATTCAATAAGAATTGTACCACTACCGCAAAAAGGGTCAAAAATCTTTGTATCGGGATAAATTCTTGCTAAATCACACATAGCCGCCGCTAATGTTTCTTTTAAAGGTGCATCATTAGAATTACGTCTATATCCCCTCTTATGAAGTCCTTCGCCGCTTGTATCTATCATCATTGTTACAACATCTTTATGCAAAGAAAATCTAACTCTGATTTCAGGTCCGGTTTCAGGGAAAATACTAATTTTATATTTAGTTTTAAGTCTTTCAACAATAGCCTTTTTTATAATTGATTGACAATCCGGTATACTAAAAAGTCCCGAATTAATACTCCAACCATTAACAGGAAAAGCATCATCACGAGCGATATAATCTTCCCAAGGAAGCGCCTTTACTCCATCAAAAAGTTGAGTAAACGTTGTTGCCGTAAAATGACCTACATTTATTAAAATTCTTTCCGCAAAGCGAGAGCAAATATTAGCACGAGCCAACATATTTTCTTCTCCGCTAAGCAAAACCCTTCCATTTTCGGTTACAACATCCGGGAAGCCCATTCTTTTAAACTCATCTGCCGCAATGCTTTCGATTCCAAAAATGCAAGGTGCTACCAAATTAATTTTACTCATAACTACTCCTAAAAAATGGCGAAGCCTACAACGGTTTCGCCAAATTTTTTTATTTCATTGCGCCACGTTTTGAACGTCTTGTTTCCGGATTTTTCTTCTTTAAATCAGAAAATTTCTCATCGCTTGTTTGCTTAAAACGATTCATCATTTCTTCAAAGGAAGCAGGTTCGCTCTTTTTAGGAACCCAAGTATAAGAAGAGTCAATTTTCGCAGGTTGTACAGGACGTTTTACCTTGCGTTCGCGTGGTTCTTCAGTTCTTTCCTTTTCTAAAGCACGTTTTATACTAAGGCTAATCTTACCATCTTCACCAATAGTTAAAACTTTTGTCTTAACCTCATCACCGATTTTAACATGCTCTTTAATGTCATTTACATAAGTACGGGAAACTTCTGAAATATGTACCATACCCGACTTACCTTCGCCTAAATCCACAAAAACACCAAAATTAGTAATTCCTGTAATTTTGCCTTCTACAATTTGTCCAACAGTTAGCTCCATAAAAGCCAAATTTCCTCCTCAAATTAAATCAATTTCCTGAAATATCTAAAAAAACTTGCTCATCAGAGTATATATACCCCAATCTTTCACGGGCAGCTTTTTCGATTATTTGTGTATTTGAATCATCCTTTAAAATCTCGGTGAGTTCATCAATATCATTTTGTTCTGATGCATATTGCGCCTCAAGTGACTTTAATTTCTCGCGACTCTGATTTAATGTACTCCACAAATTTAAAAGTGTAGCAATCATATAAACACAAACGCCTAAAATCAAAACTCTTAAAATTATGCTTTTATTTTTATTTTTGCGTCTCATTCTCACAAACTCCGTCACTGCAATCATTATCCGATATATTATACAACAACTGCTTTATACTTTGCAAGAGTAATTTACAAGTATTTTCAACCTTTTTTAATATTTGGGCGATAAATTTTGTGATTTTTTCGAAAATACCGCCCAACAATCTAAATAACAATGAAAAAACGCTGTAAATTTTCATTAGAACAGTTTTTATAGTTTTAACAAAAAATACTAAACTTATGGTTAAATATTTTGAAAAAAGAAACTTAAAAATTACAAAGCCAACAATTATTCCAAATAAAACGTAACCTCTAATTTGTCCGTTTACGGTTATAAGCAGTAAACAAAAAGTTAAAATAGAAATAGCCAAAAAATAAAAAACATCCTGCAAAGCAACGGTTATATCTTTAAAAGAAAAGCAAATTCTAACGGCGCGAAAGACATCATAAAAAACACAAAAACAAATCCCTGCAACTATTGCAACAACAAAATTAAAAACTTGTGAATTATTACTTATTTCCCACATGACTACCTAAAAAGTTTGCTAATGAAACCGTTGTTTTTTTCTTCGCTTATATAAACCACAGCGTTTATTTTCCCATCCGCCGTTAAATCACCATTTTCGGTATTAAAATTTTGTATATGCAACTTACTTCCTTTAATCGTAACCTTGCCTAAAACTGTATCTAAAGCGATTGTTTCTTCATCAAAACCGACCACATCTTTAACACCGCTTAAGGTTAATTTTTTTCTGTTTTCTAAAATGATATTACTATTAAGTTTTAAATTTTCTTCCAAAATTAAACACCCCTTAAACATATATATTTAAAGGGTGCTTTACATATTACTTATTCTATCACAGTATACATTGAGGCCGCATCATCTTTACGGACCGTTTCAGCAATTTCGGTCACCTTTGCTTTAAACAATTTTGTACCGAAAGAAATTTCTAAAACATCGCCAACCTTTACATTATAAGATGCCCTTTGAACATTTCCGTTAACCGACACTCTTCCCGCATCACAAGCCTCGTTAGCCACAGTTCTTCTTTTAATAATTCTTGAAACTTTTAAATACTTATCTAATCTCATAATACCTCAAAATTAAGCCGCCCTTTACGGACGGCTTAAAATAATTATTTAATTGCACTCTTAAGAGCAGCGCCTGCTTTGAATGCAGGTTTTTTAGCAGCTGCGATTTGAATCTTTGCCTTAGTTTTTGGATTGATACCAGTTCTTGCTGCGCTTTCGCGAACTTCAAAAGTACCGAAACCGATAAGTTGAACTTTACCGCCCTTCTTTAATTCGTCAGTAACAACTTCTACGAAAGAACCTAATGCTTTTTCAGCATCCTTCTTTGTAATGCCAGCTTTTTCTGCAATAGCTGCAACTAATTCTGTTTTGTTCATTATAGAACCCTCCAATATTTTTTATAACACTTCAAGCATTGTTACACAATACTTTACTATACATTTATATCATACTTTTAACATAAAATCAAGTATCCGCAATTTTTTTATGCAAATTGCACAAAAAATTACCAAATCTATCGCCTTAAACGACATTATACTATTTAATATTTGTTATTTTTACCATAATCTTCTTTTGTTATACATTTAGTTATTATAAGAATTGAAAAATACACGACAGCCGCCACTAATAAAGACAACGCAAAAACAGTATTTCCTGTGCCTAAACACGTAACCATTCCGTAAGCACTAACAACACAAACCACCGCTGCTAAAAACGGTTTTACAACACTATTAAACATTGGCACTGCCTTAATTTTTTTACACAAACAAATACAATTCAATACGAAAATTATTAAATAACAAATAAGTGTGGAATAAGCACTGCCCATTATATTTATACTTGGAATACTTACAAATACAATATTTAAAACAACTTTAAATACCGCGCCAATAATTATATTTATTAATGCAGTTTTAGAAGCATCAACCGCTTGAAGAATTGTAGTTAATATAATAGCAAAACCTGTAAAGATTGCCGCCAATCCAAAAACAGAAAGCAGTTGACCACCCAATCTATAAGATTCAGTTTCACCATATAAGAAAAGCGTTATATTTTCACCAAGCGCAAAAAGCCCTAAACTTGCGGGGAAAATTATAATCGAAGCAAATTTTAGTACCTTTGAAATTTTATTTTTAAGTTGCTCATTATCCCCTTTTGCAAAAGCGTTTGCAAGTGTCGGCAAAGCGCTTACCAAAATAGCCGCAACAAATGTTGGAATTAAATTATATACTGTAAAAGCTTTACTTCTAACCCCGTAAAGAAACGTTGCTTTTTCTAATATATTCAAACCATTTAAAAATTCATAACTAACAGCACTTGAAATAAAAGGTTTTACAGTTAAAGCATCAATTAAAGAAACTATACTTCCAATCATTGAAGAAAGTGCCACAGGTAAAAATACAGCATAAATTGTTGTAATAATTTTTTGTTTTTCTGAATTTTCGGTTAAATTACTGCTTACAGAGTTTATTGCTTTAAACTTTGATTTCAAATATAATAACGCTATTAATGAACCAACGGCAATAGCTAATGTAGCGGCTGCGGCGGCAAATATATAATCCCCGGTTAATTTTAAAACCAAAAAAGCGAATAAAAGACCAAAAATTAACTTTATAAGCGCTTCAATCACGTTAGATACCGCAACGGGATTTATATTCTCTACCCCTTCAAAATAACCGCGATAAACCGAAATTATAAAGCAAATTAACAAAGTTGGCACCAAAGCCACAAAATATAATATCCCCTGTTTAAAATCTAAAACAAAAACAGATAAAATAAAAATTATTACAGTTAATACGGTTGCTAACAATAAGCCTACTTTTAAGAAAAGTTTTTTGCTTTGGGTAAAAACACTTAAAAGTTTTGAAGAATTATTAGTAGCAACATATTCGGCAATGATTTTTGAAACAACTAACGGCAACCCCGCACTTGCTAACATAAAAATTGGTGTATACAAATCGTGAGCTGCGGCAAAATAACCAAATCCCAAATCGCCCAAAATATAATCACTAGCGAGTGGAATTTTAAATAGCGCACCTATTAACTTTACCAAAACCGAAGAAAGTAACAAGAGTAATGCCGAGTGTTCAAAGGATTGTTTTGTGTTTTGTGTTTTTTTCATACCTAAAAAGCCTTAATAAAATCAATAATATAATCTGAAAGTACCGCTTCGGCAGCAGTATTCATTTCACGGTAAGAATCTACCGCATCCGCACCGGCATCATCCGAAATACGTCTTAACGCAAGGAAAGGAACATTTGCAAAATCGCAAACATAGGCTATTGCCGCGGTTTCCATATCGCAAGACATTGCCGAAAATTCGTTTTTAAAATAATCACGGTCATCAGCATTACAAATAAACCTATCACCCGTAACAGCAGTTCCAACCTTGACTTGAGGTAAAATCTGTTTGAATTTTTCAATTAATGAAGTATCGGCATCGTAAATATATCTTTGCGATGGTTTTTCGCAAGGCTTGTACCCAATACCTGTTAAATCAAAATCGTGTTCAAGGAATTTATCGCAAAGGCAAACATCCCCTTTAAACACTCCAGAAATACCTCCCGAAAGACCAAAATTTAAAATAATATTGCAACCAATATCAACTAAATGCATTGCGGCTGCGGTAGCATTAACTTTACCAATTCCGCAAAGAATTGATACCACCTGCACTTTACCAATATTAAATTTGTGCGCCATTCTTCCTAAAAAAGAATATTCTTCATACTTACCTTTTTCAATATATTCTAACAAAGGTTTATATTCATCCGAATCGGCAACAACAATACCTATTTTTAACATATCCATAGTATTCTCCTAAATTTTAAAAATAACGGCTGAAAACAGCCGTTATTTTTTATTCTTCACTTTCAAAAACAACTTTTTCGCCACATTTTGAGCAAAAAATGTCAGCATCAGTAATTACACTCCCACATTTGTAGCAGGTGCGAACGTTTTTATTTTGATTAATTTGTTGTTTTAAATTTGTAATTTGTTCATTCTTAAGAGTAATAGCCTCAACCAATTCTTTAGTCTTTTGGTCATCAATTTCGGTATCTTTAATTAGGTTAAAATAAATTTCACCTAACTTTTGATAATCTTTATTTAATTTACTTTCAAGTGTCGCAATATCGAACTTATTTTTACCAATATTAACAACCTCGTTAGTTTTTTTACAAGCAAAATCTATAGCCTCTTTTGCTTTAACAATAGCATCATCTAAAAATTCCATAAAAATACCTCCTTTATATTTATATATTATCATATTTTTATTTTACTTTCAAGTATTATAATGAATATAGAACGGCGAAACAGTAATACAATTTACTGTTTCGACTAACTAAAACCATTATACTTTCCTTCGCCTATAAACTCGCGTATTAACGAATTATGAGGCACTAAATTTTCATCAATACTTTCAAATTTTTTTAAAGCATTTAAAGTTTTTTCAAAAAACTCATAACAAAAATGGTTTTTATCAATTTCGTTTTCCAACGCTATAAATTCATTCTTATAAATACAAGGTTCGTAAAAATGTAAAGTTTTAAGTTCTACATCGGCAGTATTTTTAAAACAATACAAATACTTTTCTTCGCCTTCTACAACGCCTTTCCAAAGGGTCATAGTTTTATTCGGGTGGGTATCCCTAAAAATTCGGTCGCGCAATAATCTTCTAACGAATCGTATTTGTCGGCTTGAAAGCAATTTTTCACCAAAATCATCTACAATAGGCAAATTAACGCTTATATAAATTTTAAAGAAATTTTCACTTGGCACTAATTGTGATATTAGCGGGTTAAGAGCGTGTAACCCCTCAACAACAACTATTCCCCTATTAGTTATATCAATTTCCCTATGATTTACAATTCTTTCTTTTGTATGAAAATCAAACTTTGGAACCACTGTTTTGCCGCTTGTAATAATATCGTTAAAGCATTTTTTCAAAAGTGGAATATCCAATGCATTTACCGACTCAATATCCTTACTTCCATCAGGCAAAATCGGTAATTGCTCATCAGGTAAATAGAAATCATCTAAAGAAACAACAACAGTTTTTTCGCCAAATTCAAAAAGTTTATCGCACATTAAATGCGCCGTTGTAGTTTTTCCCGAACCCGATGGTCCCGCAATTCCTACAATTTTTATTCTGTCATCCTCTGATATTCTTTTTGCAATCTCCGTAATTTCTTTTTCATACCATTGTTCAGAATGAACCACCATTTCACTTGGTGATTCTTTTGCATACTTATTTATTACCGAAAGGATATTTTTCATAAAAATCCACTACTCCTTCTTTTCGAGATAATATATCCGAAAATTGTGTAATATATTCGTATGGATATTTGTAATTAAATATGCGCTCAATATGATTGCCGTTTGGTTCGCGTAATTTTGTAACCGCAGAAGCCCCACAGGCTAAAATAGTATGGGTTTCATCCATAATGTAAACATTATACAAACATTCATAACCTTTTTTTGAATATCCTACATTTTCAAGGTTGCCGACCGTTTTACTTTGGCGGTACATATAGTAAGGGAAAAGTTCGTTTTCCTTAAAGGTTTTATTTGCAAAATTAACCATTTTCAAAGCTTCGTTTCCAATTTCAATATCAGGAATAGAACCGCTAACAGTAAGCCTTGAAGAACGTTTCATAGAAAGTGAATGAACCGTAACACTTTCGGGTTCTAATTTCAATACCTCACTTACGGTTTCACAAAAATTTTCAAACGTATCGGTAGGAAGACCGGCGATAAGGTCGGTATTTATATTGTTAAAACCGCATTCCCTTGCTAACAAAAAGGCTTCTTTAGTTTGTTTTGCAGTATGGTTTCTACCAATAGCTTTTAAAACACTATCATTCATAGTTTGCGGATTTATACTAATTCTTGTAGCACCAAATTCTTTAATAACCAAAAGTTTTTCTTTTGTTACAGTATCAGGTCTACCCGCCTCTACAGTATATTCGCTAATTTCGCTTAAATCAAAATTTTCACAAACGGTTTGCATTACAGTTTTAAGTTGTTCGGCTGTAAGAGTTGTCGGTGTACCGCCGCCTATGTAAACAGTTTCAAGTTTTAATTTTAAAAGTTTAGCAATTTTTGCAGTTTGTTTTAATTCTTCACACAAAAGTTCAACATACTGCGGAATAAGTTTTTTAGCCTGTTCTACCGAATGCGAAACAAAGGAACAATAAGAACACCTTGAAGGGCAAAAAGGAATTGAAATATAAAGGCTAAAAGAATTTTTTGAAGATAACGAAATTATTTTTTCTTCGCTTAAATTCGTTTCCTTACAAAGTAATATTTTTTCTTTGCTAACCTTTAAATGCTTTTCAAAATACTCTTCGGCAAACGCTTCCCCTTTTTCTTTAGCAATTCGAGAATAAAGTTTCGCCGACCTAATACCTGTTACAATTCCCCAAGGAGATTTGTAACCCGTAGCCGCAATTAAACATTCATAAAGACACTCTGCAAGAGCCAATTCGGCGTCCTTTTCAAAATCGCCATTAATATGCTCTACTTTCTTTTGGGAACAGTAAGTCTCGCCAAAAAAATCAAGTGTTGATTTTGCGCAAAGTTCACCGTTTTTATCAAACAATACTGTCACTGCAGTATCATTTTCACAAACTTCTAAATCACTAAATTCTATTTTTTCAAATGGCAAAAACAGTCTTATTAACTTTTCAAGTTCATATTTGTAATTATGATTTACAAGAGAAAGTTTCATTAAACACCTCTAACATACGGGTTAAACTGCTTTTCGTGACCGATTGTTGTTTCACCGCCGTGCCCCGAAAGAACAGTAATATTTTCATTCAAATCATATAACTTTTTTATGGAATTTTCTAAAGTTTTAAAGTCGCCACCCGGAAAATCGGTTCTGCCTATATTTTCATAAAACAATGTATCCCCGGAAAACAAAACATCTCCCAAAAGATAACAAACGCCACCTTTTGTGTGCCCCGGTGTATGAATTGTTTTAAACTCCAAATCGGCACATTTAATTGTATCGCCATCCTTTAGCAAAATATCCGCATTAAACGGCTCGAGTTTCGCGTGAAATCTATTGGATAAATTTATATCTCCATCCAATAAAGCATCGGCGTCACACGCACCAATAGCAATTTTCACACTATGTTTTTGACTTATTATTTTAGCACCGCCGATATGGTCAAAATGCGCGTGGGTTAAAAGAATTAGTTTTTCCTTTTGCTTTGAGTTTTCAAAAAACTCATCAACTAAAGGCGAATAAAAACCAATATCAACCGCAACAGCAGCATTTTCAGTTGAAATCAAATAACAATTTGCCCCAATCATTCCTAACGGTAAAACTTTAATTTCCATACTTACCTACTTTACTTTCGCCAAATTTCTGTATCATAAATTATTGTTACAGGGCCATTGTTAACAAGGCTAACCTTCATATCGGCACCAAAAACGCCTTTTTCAACCCTTTTAACACCCAACTCAAGAAGTCTTTTGCAAAAAAGTTCATACATTTCGTGAGCCAAATCAGGTTTCATAGCCTCAATAAACGAAGGGCGATTACCCTTTTTAACATTTGCGCACAATGTGAATTGTGAAATTGCTAAAATTTCACCGTCAATATCTAATATTGATTTATTCATTTTATCATCTTCGTCACAAAAAACTCGCAAATTTACAACCTTATTTGCAAGTGTTTCAACATCGCTTAAAGTATCGCTTTCGTGAGCGCCAAGTAGTATCATATAACCCTTATTACAACTACCAACTACATTACCTTCAACCTCAACCGAAGCGTTTGTAACCCTTTGTATAACCGCTTTCATTATTGATTATTCCTTTCTACGTGGAAAACTCCCGCAACCTTTTCAATCTTTGAAATAATGCCTCTTAAATGTTCAACACTTTCTACACTAATTGTCATAGAAAGTACACAATTTCCATTCTTAATTTGACGAGCGTTTATATTGTGAACAGGCACGTGGATATTATTAAGTACATTCATTACATCAATCAAAATGCCCTCTCTGTCAATCGCATCAACCTGTAAAGAACAAGCAAATCCTTTAGACTTAACCTCATCCCAAGAAGCCTTTATCCAACGGTCAGCTTCGGCACTATTTGCAATATTTTTAGGAACATTATTACAATCGCGCTTGTGGATAGAAACACCGTGTCCCCTTGTAATAAAGCCAATAATATCGTCACCCGGAAGCGGTGTACAACACTTAGCAAACTTAATAAGGCAGTTATCTATGCCTTCAATAATAACACCCTCCGAAGACTTACTTTGCTTTTGAGAAAGCGGAACAATTTTTGGTGCTTTAGCACTTGAATTTCTTCTATTAAAATCTTCTTTAACACGGGTTACTATTTTAGAAAGTAACAATCCACCGTAACCTAAAGCCGCATAAAATTCTTCAGCATTAGAGAATTTTAATTTTTTAGCAAGTTCTTCAAAATATCCTTCTTCAACAAGCAAAGGATAATCAACATTATTTCGGCGAAGTTCACGTTCAAGGTCACTCTTACCTGCCGCAATATTTTCAGGGCGCTTTTCCTTTTTAAACCAAGAACGAATTTTCGCTTTTGCCTGTGAAGTAACAGCGATATTAAGCCAATCACGACTTGGTCCGTGTCCCGCTTGGTTTGTTGTTAAAATTTCAATAACATCACCAGTTTTAATTTCGTGAGTAATAGGCACAATTTTACCATCAACCTTAGCGCCTATCATACGAATACCAACCGCCGAGTGAATTGCAAACGCAAAGTCAACAACAGTAGACCCAACAGGTAAGTTAATAACATCACCTTTTGGTGTTACTGCGAAAATATCTTCTTGTGAAAGGTCAACCTTAATACTTCTTATAATTTCTGAAACATCGTTAGAAGTTTCTTGAGAATCAATAATTTGTCTAATCCAAGCAAGGTGGTCCTCAAGTTTCTTGTTATTTTCGGTAATACCTTCTTTATACTTCCAGTGCGCCGCAATACCGTATTCTGCAGTATGGTGCATATCAAAAGTACGAATTTGAATTTCAAAGGGAATTCCCGCGCGGCTTATAACAGTTGTATGAAGTGACTGATACATATTGGGTTTTGGGGTTGAAATATAATCCTTAAACCTATTTGGAATAGGTCTGAACATATCGTGAACAATACCCAAAATATTATAACAGTTTGCTACGGTATCAGTAATAATTCTAATCGCATAAACATCATAAATTTCATCAAAACCGCGGTTTTGAATATACATTTTTCGATATATACCGTGAATAGATTTAACACGGCTTTGGAAAGTGATGTCTACATTTGGCATTTCAACCTTAAGTCGAGCCTGAACGCGTTCTTTAATTTCATTAAGAATTTGTTCGCGGTGTTGTTTACGATGAAACAAAAAGTTTTCAATTTCTTCGTAAGCTATAGGGTCAAGATGCTTTATTGCCAAGTCTTCAAGTTCTTCTTTTACCGGTCTAATACCTAAACGGTGCGCAATAGGGGCATATACTTCCAACGTTTCAACCGATTTATCCCTTTGCTTTTGTGAAGGCATAGCATCAATAGTGCGTAAATTATGCAACCTATCCGCAAGTTTAATAATTATTACACGGATATCTTGTCCCATTGCAATAAGCATTTTTCTTAAACTTTCGGCTTGTTGTTGCTCTTTAGTTGAAAAATTAAGTCTACCAATTTTTGTAACACCATCAACAATAAGCGCTACTTCTTTGCCAAACTCACGTTCAATTTCTTCAATAGAAATATCAGTATCTTCTACTACATCGTGCAAAAGTGCAGCCGCTATACTCTCAGAGTCCATACCCAAAGAAACAAGTATTTTTGCAACATTATACGGGTGGATATAATAATCCTCTTTAGAAACTCTTTTTTGGCCATCGTGAGCCTTTACGCAATATTTAAAAGCTTTTTCTACTAAATCAAAATCATACTCATCCGAAAAGTTTTTCATTTGAGTTACAAGATCATTAAAATTTGTTCTTTGCTCACTATTCACAAGACTCACACTCCTTTAAAAGTAATTTGTAGGTTGAAGAATTTAATAAATCTGTTTTTTGAGAATTCTTGTTTGCACAAAGCGTATCGGAATTTTTTAAAATTAACCCTAATTCTAAAAGTGCGGTTATACTGAGTTCAGTTTTAGCATAACCTAATGTATTTAAAAACAGATATCTTACCCTATCGGTCAAAACAGGTTTTTGTAATATAAATTTATAAACTAAACCTACTTCTTCCCTCGTAGGAACAATTAGTTTTGGATTAAATTTATACCCGCTATAAAAATTATTATAATTTTCCATTTGCGAAAACAAAACATCATCATTTGTATTGTTCATTCGCATTGCTTTGATATTAATATTAACCGAATAATTTCCGTTAAAATAGTTTGTTTCAAGGGTTACTGCTAAATCAAGAAGGTCACCTTCCTCAAAACAAAAACTATCCGTTCCAACACCAAAAAGCATTGCTTTAAAGGAATTTTCACCTTTTGAAAATATTAAACGCAAATGTTTGTTGTTTGAAAGAGGTGTAATTTTTTGTAAAGTAACACCAAAAAGACCAAAAACTGGTGGTTGATTCTCGTTTCCAAACGGTTCTAAAACCGAAAGCGAATCACTAAGATCAACGTTTATTGCCGCAGGGTTTAATTTACAATCAATTTTAATTGTAGGTACTGCAAGTGGCAAAGAAAACGCATAAGAATTTACTTGTTTTCTAAACTCTTCAATATTTTCCTTTTTAAGCGATAAACCCGCCGCCAATGTATGTCCGCCAAACTTTTCGAGCAAATGCGAAACCGAGTTTAAAGCATTAAAAAGCGAAAAGCCTTCAATACTTCTTCCCGAGCCGTGTGCCATATCGTCTTCAACCGAAATCACAATTGTAGGTGCGCCATAACGCTCAGTTAGTCTTGCGGCAACAATACCAATTACGCCGCTATACCAATTTTCGCCTTCAACAACGATAACACGATTATGAAAATATCCATTATTTTCAATCTTCTCAACAGCTTGGGCAAATATTTCTTTTTCAATTTGTTGGCGTTTAGCATTTTCGCTATCAATCTCGTTAGCAATTTGCAACGCTTCTAAAATGCGGTTTTCAGTAAGCAAACGAACAGCTCTTCCCGCTTTACCCATTCTTCCTGCCGCGTTAATTCTTGGTGACAAACCAAAAGCTATACTACGAGAATTTACTTTTTTTGTATCAACACCGGCAACATTCAACAAAGCGCTAAGCCCTGTTGTTGCGTTATTCTTAAGTTTTTCAATACCACATTTAACAATACTTCTATTTTCAAAACTGAGCGGCATTACATCGGCAACAACCGCCAAACACAACAAGTCCGCATAAGAATAAATTAATTCTTCGGGCTCTTTTTCATCCAAAACACAAATTAGTTTGAAAACAACTTGAGCGCCGCAAATTTGTTTAAAAGAGGAAGCGCAATCTTTTCTATGCGGGTCAACAACTGCATAAGCATTAGGCAAAACTTCGGGCGGTAAATGGTGGTCGGTAACAACAACAGTTATTCCCAAAGAATTTGCATATTCGATTTCCTCAAAACAAGAAATGCCGTTATCAACAGTTATTATTAAATCGGTTCCTTGTTCTTTTAGATACTCAACAGCATTTTTGTTCATACCGTAACCTTCGTCAAATCGGTCAGGTATATAGTAAATTGGGGACGCCCCTCGCGAAGTTAAATAATTATACAAAAGCGCAGTAGAAACTACACCGTCACAATCATAGTCGCCATAAATTGCGATTTTTTTATTTTCCGCAATAAAATTATTAATACACTCGGCGGCTAACTCAATATCCTTTAACTCTTTAGGGTCAGAAAAACAAGGCTCTTCTGCTAAAAACTGTTCCAAATCGGTAGGGTCGGTATAACCTCTTGCCGCGGCAATAAGCGCCACTAAAGGATCTGTATTACATTCTTCTGCCAAATTTTTAGCCAACTCTTTTTCGCAATTAGTTAATAACCATTTTTTAAAGCCCATTTTTCTCCCCCCATTCAGTAAAGTATTTATATAATATTAACATTTATAGCGATTTTTTTCAACTTTTTTATTACTTCTAAAAACAAAAAAACTGAAATCCTTGCGGATTTCAGCAAAAATTTAACTAATTTTTAATTTCAAACGCAATTTATCGCTAATCATAGCAATAAATTCACTATTAGTTGGCTTACCCCGTTCGTTTTGAATTGTAAAACCGAAGTAAGAATTTAATACATCAATGTCTCCTCTGTCCCACGCAACTTCAATAGCATGTCTTATTGCTCTTTCAACCCTTGAAGGTGTTGTTGAATAAATTTTTGCAACTGTAGGATATAAAAGTTTTGTAACCGAATTTATAATTTCACTGTTTTTTACCGAAAGTATTATCGCTTCGCGCAAATAGTGATATCCCTTTATATGCGCCGGAACACCAATTTGGTGAATAATTTCAGTAACCATTACAACAAGGTCAGGGTCAGTAATTACATTATTTTTCACAACAAGCGGACTTTTTTCATTCTTCCAACCCGAAAGTTGAATTATTCTTTCAGCCATAGTATTTATATCAAAGGGTTTGAGAAAACAATAAACAACACCCGCTTTAAGAATTTCTTTTTCAAGTTGTTCGTTTGCATAACATGTCATTGCCATCATCATAGGCTTGTCTTTAATGCCGATATTTTTAATTTGTTCCATAACCCAAATTATATCACCTTTTGGCATAAAAATATCCGCAACAACAATATCCGGTTTTTTTGTTTTTATGTAGTCTAATAACTGCTCACCGTCTTTTTTACATAAAATGACATTAAATCCATAGCTCCCTAAAGCTTTTACACAATTTTGTCCAAAATCAGCCGAATCATCAGCTATAAGCACCTTTAGATTTTTTTCCACAAATATTACCTCCTTTGTCTTTATTTAGAATGATACCACAAAATGTAGTGGATTGCAAGTAAAATGTCACAATTTGGGTAACTTTTTTGAAAAAATACATAATTTTATCCTTTTCGACTTTTTTCGCCACCGAAAATAATATGTTTTTTGTGAAAATTCTACATTTTTTCCGTTTTAAATAAATAGCACAATAAAAAACAAAAACCTTTGGAATACTCCAAAGGTTTTCATTTTAAATATTAAGTTGAGCAATTGTAACACCATTTTCGCCTTCGCCAAATGTACCTAAACGAAAACTTTGTATGTTTTTATGGTGTCTTAAATGTCCTTGTACGTTTTTTCTTAAAACTCCGGTACCTTTACCGTGAATAATTCTAATACTTTCAATACCGCTTAAAACCGCATTATCTATAAACCTATCAAGTTCAAGTATCGCCTCATCCGAAGCCATTCCCCTAATATCAAGTTCTGTTTCAACTGTACGCTGGGCTCTTGAAGAAAGACCGGTAACATTTCTTGTTTTCTTAACTTCAGAACTTTGTTTATTTTTAGGTTTAACTCTTAAATTTTCAAAATCGGTCCACATTTTTATTGAACCCGACATTACATAAGCTTTTTTCTCTTGAGGTTTTACATCAATAACAGTAGCATCGCGGTTAATATCCGCTATAACTACAATATCTCCCTTTTGAACTGACTCTACAGGAGTGCCACTTACTTTACTTTCGGTTATAGGGTTAATTTCATCTTCCAACTTGTTAAATGTAGTTTTATAAGCATTACGCGCCATATCAGCCATCTTGGCTGCATTTTCGACATTTAACGCCTTTTTAGCTTCTTCCAATTCATTTAACAATATTGAAGATTTATATCTTGCGTTTTCAATAATAGAATTTGCTTTTTCACGGGTTTGCTCCATAAGTTTTTCTTGTTTTACTTGCAACTCGTGTTCTAACAAATCGCTTTTTTGTTTAGCCGCAAAAAGTTCGGCGCGAAGTTTAGAAACTGCTTTTTGCTCACTTTCGGCTTGTTGCCTTGCCTTTTCCAAGGATGCTACAACCCTTTCAAAACGAGTATCCTCTTCGCTTACCTGTTCTTTTGCCATATCTATTACCGAAATATCTAACCCCAATTTTTGTGAAATAGCAAAAGCGTTTGAACGTCCTGGCATACCGATTATTAAACGGTATGTAGGCTTTAATGTAGAAACATCAAACTCGCAACAAGCATTTTCTACATTAGCAGTATCTATCGCATAAGATTTTAATTCGGGGTAATGGGTAGTTGCAACAACATTACTTCCAAATGCCGCCAATCGCATTAAAATTGCTTTTGCAAGGGCTGCGCCTTCTATTGGGTCGGTACCTGCGCATAATTCATCAAACAAAACAAGTGAATTATCATCCGCATTTTCTAAAATTGATATTATATTCACCATATGAGATGAAAAGGTTGAAAGTGATTGTTCAATACTTTGTTCATCACCAATATCGGCAAATATTTTACTGTAAACCGCCACTTGGCTACCATCATCACAAGGCACTAAAAGTCCGCACATTGTCATAAGTGTTAACAGACCAACTGTTTTTAATGTTACGGTTTTACCGCCTGTATTAGGCCCTGTAATTACAAGGGTTTTATATTCTTTACCTATTGAAACAGTAATTGGAACAACCGATTTATAATTAATAAGTGGGTGCCTTGCTCTTTTTAGATAAGTATAACCTTTATCATTTGTTTCAGGCACACTCGCCTTCATTTTGTAGCCTAACTTTGCTTTTGCAAAAATCAAATCAAGTTGCCAAAGAGCAGTATAAGAATTAATAATACTATCCGCAAAATTGGCAGCTTCAGACGAAAGTTCAGCCAAAATTCTTTCAATTTCTTCTTGTTCTTTTAGTTTTAAAACCCTGATTTCGTTATTGGTTTCTACGACCGACATCGGTTCAACAAACAAGGTCATACCTGTTGAAGAAGTATCGTGAACAATACCGCTAACTTGACCTTTGCACTCCGCCTTAACAGGAACAACAAACCTACCGTCACGTTGGGTAATAATTGCATCTTGAAGGTATTTAGCAGTAGAACTATGAATAATTTTATCGAGTAAATCTTTTATCTTGCCCGATTTTGCAACAATTTTACGGCGAATATTATAAAGTTCAGCCGAAGCATTATCGTTTAACTCTTCGTTATTTTTAATGCAAAAATTTATTTTATCTTCAAGATATTTATTAGGATAAAGCAAAGAAAATAAATCTTCTAAAGAGGTGTCAGCCATACCGTTACAGTTTTCTCGCCATTCCTTTACTCTTCTAATGCCACGCAATGTATCAGCAATATCCAAAAGTTCGCCAATAGATAAAACCGCCGAAGCCTGTGCCCTTCTTAAAGCAGGTGCCATATTTTTAGCACCACTAAAAACGGGTGCCGTATATTTAGACATAAAAATATAAGCATCTTCAGTTTTCTTAAGATTCATTTTTACTCCCTCAAGTTCGGTTTCGGGAATAATTTTAAGTGCTTCTTGTTTTGAATCTTCTAAAGATGCTTCCACTTGCAACAAATTTAAAATTTTATCAAGTTCTAAAACCTTTAAATATCTTTCGATATTATATCCCATTTTTTACTCCTTTATAGAATTGAAAAATTCAAGTGTAGAAAATTTATGTTCGGTTTGAACAGTAATATATTTACCCGTTAATTCCGACATAAGCTTTGCCGAATTTTCAGGTATATTAAAAGAATACAAATTCTTAAATTCCGAATAAACAATATGTCTTAAAGCCGAAAGCATAGTTCGGTCAATCGCCACGCACCCACCCGAATGATGACAATTTTTACAAGTAATGCTTCCCTCTACTATATTGAAATACATTATATCTTCTTCAAAAGCGCCACATTCTTCACAAGCAATTAAATTAGGACTATACCCCGAAATAACCGCTGCCCTGAGTTCCGTAATTGTTTTAATTAAAAACGGGTCACGCTTTTCTTTTGTTAAAAAATGAAGTGAGTTTAGTATCAATCTAAAAAGTTCATCATTAGAAGTACCTTCAACCGAAAATTCACTTGCCAATTCGCAAAAATACTGCGCTAAAGACAAAGCCAAAACATCAGTACCCATTTCAAAAAAGGTTGTAATAGGCGTTGCTTCGTAAATACGCAAACTTTCCTTTTTGCGCAAAATAGTGAAACTTGAATATGTAAGCAAGGAGGTAGCGCTACCTTTTTTCGATTTAATACTTTTAGCGCCCGAAGCAAAGGCTTTAATAACGCCAAATTCACGGGTAAAGAGTGTGACCAAACGGTCACTCTCCCCCACTATCATTTCCTTTATAACCAAGCCTTGAGTTGTAAAACGAGTTTGTGCTTGAGTCACTTATGCTATTCTCCTTACAAATATTTACATAGGTTAAATAGTCATTAACCTTACCGCTTTTTATAAATTTTATCCAAGCATTTTGTGTATCCAAAATCATCACCCAAAAATATCTTTTGGGGAAATTTTAAAAATATAATAGGAAAAAGTTAGTCTAAACCAAAGGTGTGTATCAAACCCTGTCTATTACGCCAATCTTCCTTAACTTTAACCCATAATTTTACAGTAGCTCTGATACCAAAAAACTTTTCAATGTCATAACGCGCTCTTGTACCAATGCTTTTAAGCATAGCGCCGTTTTTACCGATTATAATACCTTTGTGAGATTCTTTTTCACAAATAATTGTTGCCTCAACCTCAACAATAGGTTCACCGTTTGCAGTATCACGCTCAACAAAACGTTCCAAATCAACCGCAACTCCGTGCGGAACTTCTTTGCTAAGGCTTCTTAAAATCTTTTCTCTAATCATTTCGGCAACCATCACCTTTTCAGGTTGGTCGGTAACTTCATCGTCAGGGAAATAATGAGGTGAAGGTTTTGCAAACTTTTTAAGTTCTTTTAACAAAATTTCTACACCATCGCCATTTTTAGCCGAAAGCGGAACAACAGTTTCAAAATCAAAGGCTTTTGTGTAAGCCAAAATCATAGTTAGTAAATCTTCTTTTTTGTCAAGTAAATCAATCTTATTAATAACAAGAATTGCCTTAAGTTTTCTTTTTGTTAATTCCTTAATAAGTTCAACCTCGGCAATAGGCAAACTTTCTTCGGAGAACTTGAACTTAGGCTGGGCTTCAACAACTAAAACCGCAGCATCAACATCAGCCATACCATCGCCTACAGCCTTGTTCATATTCTTATCAAGTTCGTTTCTTGGTTTATGGAAACCCGGTGTATCAATAAATACAATTTGCTCGGCGCCGTCGGTTTTAATGCCCATAATTTTAGTTCTTGTGGTTTGTGGCTTGTCCGAGACAATCGCAACCTTTTGACCGAGTATTCTGTTCATTAAAGAAGATTTTCCAACGTTTGGTCTTCCTATTATTGTTATAAAAGCAGATGTTTCTTTCATATTTTTTCCTTAAATTTTATTTATTGCAAGGCCCAAAGCCTCTAAAATCGATTCTTCTTTTTCACGCATTAAAGCTTGTTCTAAACCGCCATTCACGTGGTCATAACCTAACAAGTGCAACATAGAATGTACTGTTAAGAACGCAATTTCTCTTTCGATAGAGTGACCGTATTTATCAGCCTGTGCCAATGCGTGTTCAACCGAAATCACAATATCGCCAAGCATTAAAGCATTTGTTTCGGGGTTTATATCATACACGCCGTTTTCGCCCAAAGGAAAGGATAACACATCGGTCGAAGCGTCAATTTCACGAAATTCCTTATTCATTTTTTGAATTAAACTATCGTTTACAAGGCTGACGTCTACCTCGCAGTCAGACTCTAATTTTTCGTAATTTACAGTAGCGTTACAAGCCTTTCTAATCAAAAGTCTTGTACCGGTAGGAAGTTTTACATTCTTTTGTTTTGAAACAATATTAACTTTTACTTTCATTTTGCTTTGCACTTCTTTCGTGGACATAAATAATACCATAAAGCACTGCATTTCCACTGCAACACTTTAAACCATTATACCACAATAACTTCTAATTTCCAATATTTATTATTAAATTTTCGCTTTTTGTTATATCTTTTTTTGTAATTATTTGCGCTTTTAACTTAACTTCATTAGAATTTTCAAAAAATTCTTTGTTTTTAAGGGTGTAGTCGTAAATTTTTTCTTTTTCTAATTCTTTTAATAACTTTTTATTTAAAATATTTTCTAATTGACTTTTAGAATACGTTACTCCACTTTTTTTGAAAAAAATAAATTTTTTAGTGTATATAACAATAGGCAATTTTTTCTCAAAAACCTTTAAAGTTTTTACTTTTTGTACACTATCATAATCCCCTTTTTCCCTACCTAAATAAAGGGGAATTTTAAATCCAAAAAAAGAAAATACTTTTTTTACTTTTACTTTTCCGGTTTTAAAACAAACATATTGTTTGAATTTTTCGCTTAAATTAATTTCTATTTCGGTTTCGGCAATAACCGAACCCTTAGCTTCTACAAAACGGGTTCCACTAGCACCCTCTATTATACCCGAAACCAGCAAGTCGCCCTTTTTAACAGTATCGCCTATTTTTACAACGCAGTTGCCCGAAGTTATATCTAAATGAGTAATCACACCGTCCGAACTTGCTTTTAAATTTGTTGGCGAAGTTGCGCCCTGTTTCTTTTTTGTTTCACTAATATTTACAATAAGTTTTGAACCTTCGATATTCAAAGATGCCCAAGAAAGCTTATCGGTTTTTAAAAGCATTTCTTGAGCCATAATTTTAGGGTTTATTTTATTAGATAAAATCCCCTCTTTAATACCCATACTGTAACAAATATTCAAAACCTCTGTTTCACTCAATTTTTTATTACCCTCTACCTCAATTATCCAAATATGCTGCGAAAGAAAATATAAAACCAATGCAAAAATTATAAAGCCAAAATATATCCCTATTCGCCTTTTATAACGCTTTAGAAAAAAAGGAAAACCATATTTTTTAATAATATGTACTCTGATTTTTGTTCCTTTCAAAAACAATCGAAGTTTCAAAAAATCGGCTATCGTAATTTTAGAAAAAATTTTACCCTTAACATACTTTGAACCCCACAATGTTATAGAGTTTTTAGCACATATATTAAGCATTTTTTCGGGGAATTCACCATAAAAAACAATTTCTAAATAACCGCAAATAAATCTATATAAAAAAAGCATAAATCCACCTTTATATTAACAAAATTCTAATGTTTCAATCTTACCTTTAAGGCTTATAAAACTATTTTCAAAACAAACAATATTTAAATCACTTCCGTATAAAATCAAAACCCCTTTTTTGATTTTGATTTTTATATAACTCTCGCTATACTCAAAAACACCTTCGCAACCATCAATTATAATTTCTCTATTTCCTAACATTTCAATATTAGGAGATAATGTTAAATCTTTTTCTTCTTTTGCAATACCAAATATTTTCCATTTTTCAATTTTTCTATTCTTTTCAATTTTTAATTTTTTACCCATTTTTCCCACCCTTTTAAATCTAATATAATTATTATGAAATTTTAGAGTAAATAATTCATATATATTTAATGGTGAATTAATTTGAAAAAACTATTAAAGTATTTTGGCGTTTTTATAATTTTTGTATTTATGATTTTAATAATTTTAAGCCCTAAAAACAGTGCTCAAGGTGCAGTTAATGGTCTTCTGCTTTGCGGTAATGTTATAATCCCCTCTCTTTTTCCGTTTGCTGTGTGTATAAGTTTTTTAATGAACAGCGGTGTCTTTATAATTTTAAAGCCTTTAAACCGCATTTTCATTAAAATTTTCGGTATGAATTACGAAATGTTTTCGCTGTTTTTGCTTTCTTTTTTAGGTGGTTATCCAATTGGCGCAAAACTTTTAAACGACAGTGTGAAAAATAAAAAAATCACACAAGATAATGCTCGTGTGATTCTTAATTTTTGTATAAATGCAGGTCCTGGTTTTATAATTTTAGCGGTAGGGATTGGTGTTTTAAACAATAGACTGTTAGGGGTAATACTTTTTATTTCAAACATTTTTTCTTCCATTTTAATTGCATTAGTTTTAAAGAAAAAAATCAAACCCCAAGACAAAATAAGTGACAAAACCGCATCTTTGAATTTTGCAGAAAATTTTGTTACTTCAACAACCGAATCTGCAAAATCAATTTTTACAATTTGCAGTTTTGTTATTTTGTTTTCAACAATTTCTTCTCTTTTAGAAAATTTGAAATTTATAACTCCTTTTTTCGAAGTAACAAACGCAATTTATATTACAAAAAACATTTACTTTTTATCCTTTTTGATAGGGTTTGCGGGGATTAGTATTTGGTTTCAAATTTTTAATATTTGCAAAAACTTCAAAATGAGTTATTTTAGTTTCATTTTCTTTAGAATTTTGCACGGTTTTTTAAGTTCATTTATTACATATTTCTTAATTAAAATTTTCAAAATTAGCGTTACAGTATTTTCAAATAATATAGATTTTTCATTTTCGCCTTATAATATTGGCCTTTCGGCAACATTTTCGCTAATAATTATGGGAATAATTTTTATAATTTCTTTAAATAATGAAAAAAAGGGTGGTAATATTTTAAAAGATTTGGTATAATGGAATCGAAAGATAGGTGGAATTATGTTTGGTTCTGTTTTTAATAAAAATATAACTCGTTCTTGCGAATATTGTGTTCACGGTCATAAGTTGCCTTTTTCAGGTGATGTTATTTGCCGTAAGCACGGTGTTGCCGATAAAAGAAATTACTGCAAGGACTATAATTACGACCCTCTAAAGAGAGTACCACAAAAACCAAAAATTGCAGACAATTATAAACCCGAAGATTTTAAACTTTAAATACAAAACGCCAAGTCCTAAAAAGACTTGGCGTTTTTATATTATTAAATTTAAAAACCATTTAGGCATTTTATAAATATTAACCGCCTACATATCCCTCACGCAACCGCACTTTAACAGCAATACCCTCTTCAAAATCTATTTCATACCACAACGAATTATCGTAACTCATTATCCATTCAGGCGTATTATCACGAATCATATAAATTCCACAAGTTATTTCTCCATCACTGTTATTATACGTACCATAAAATTCGCCGTACTTTTCTACGATTTTTTCTTGTGTATTGCCTATTATAAATCTATCATTGTAGGCAAAATGAGTAGGATGATAATACTTGAAAACACATATTAAAGCAACAACCATCAAAGTACAACTTGCCAAAATAATAATTATCTTCTTCATATCATCACCGCCTTGGATGTATTATAGCATAAAAGCAGCGAAGGATCAAGATAAAACGATGCATCGCCGTTGGCGATATGTTGCATTTGCTTCGCAAATATGATGTTGCTCACTCCATTCGCAATGATGCGATGTTTGCCGAAAACATTAGCGAAGCGACATCATTCACGAAGTGAACATCATTAGCGATAGCGACATCATTTGCCGCAAGGCAAACATCATTGAAAAAACTCCTTGAGAAATCTCAAGGAGTTTTTTCTGGAGCTACCGATCCGATTCGAACGGACGACCTGCTCATTACGAGTGAGCTGCTCTACCTGCTGAGCCACGGTAGCATATTGACAGCCCTTGTATTATAGCAAACAACAAAGCCATCGTCAAGAGATTTTTCGAAGTTT
>JAZNCS010000059.1:0-7972 GCA_045587685.1 Acutalibacteraceae bacterium | reverse complement strand
CCTTCTAAAAGCAATGAGTATTTTTGGGGTTTCGTTTCTTTTAAAAGAAATTCCTGCTCGTAAAAAAAGAGCAAGAAATGACGGATTAAAATGTATTAAGGCTGCCGAAAGTGTTGGCCTAAAGTATACAAGCGGAACATTGGAATTTCCAATGTTTTCAAAGATAAATTAATAGGAGCATATTGTATGCAAATTTTTGAATACCCTTATGTAATAATAACTATTTTTGTTTTTTGTTTTATTATTCTTGGCGCTATTGGTATATATTTCGCCATAAGAGGAATGAAAGTTGCCAATAATGGTACGGAAAAAGATTTTACAACGGTAAGTAAAATTGAAAGTTCGTTTAAAAGTTTTGGGAAATCACGCGCTAATAGATGCTTAATGTATATTAGCGTTTCTTCTGAAAATTCGCGTGGATTAAGCAGTGAACCAAATGTTTTTTCTGAAATTAAAGCTATATTGCTCAATAATTTTTCTAATGAAGAAAATAGCCAAATTTCTTTATATGACGAGAAGAATTATATTGTACTTTCAAATTACAGTACAAATATTGCTCAAGAAAAAGTTGAAAGTTTTCAAAACGAATTAAACAAATGTCTTTTAAAATACAGTCTTTTAAATGTTTTAAAAGTTAGGGTTGGTTCTTATTTCGCGGTCGGTACACAAGTGACCTTTGACCAGGCAATAAACCGAGCAAAACAAGCTTGTATGCTCGCAAAAAATGAACAACTTTTTTATGTAAAGTGGGATATTGATTGCGGAAAAACTATTGAAAACAAAATCAAAAGAGAAAACAGTATTGAAAAAGAAATTGATAATAATCGTTTCTTTCTTGAGTATCAACCTGTTTTGGATGCGAAAACAAGGCATATTATTGGTGCGGAAGTTTTATCACGATTAAATTCCGAAAGCGACGGTGTTTTAACACCGGGTAGCTTTTTATCGGCTGTCGATTCGGTAGGAATTAGCGAAAAGTTTGATTATTATATTTTTGAAAAAAACTGTAAATGGATTTCAAACAATAAAGAAAAGCGCGAAAATTATAAATACACAATAAACTTTTCAAGATCAACCTTGTGTGAGGAAGATTTTGCCGAAAATATTATTAGTATCGCTCAAAAATACAATTTAAAACTTTCTTGTTTAGCGGTTGAGATTTTAGAGGATAAAAGTATTGTGGGCGAAGCAAAAAAACAAATGATAAATAATTTAACAACCCTTAAAAATAAAGGTGTTGATATTTTGCTTGATGATTTTGGAAGCGGATATACAACTTTTGATGATTTGAATTCACTTGATATTTCTGTTGTGAAAATCGATAAAAAAATAACACAAAATGCAGTTACTGAAGCTGGGTTTATAATTCTTAAAAATATTATTAGTACAACTAAAGGTTTGGGTTATAAAACCTTGTGTGAAGGCATTGAAACAAAGAGCCAAGAAGAAGCGGCTATTAAAGCGGGAACTGACCTGCTTCAAGGTTATTACTATTATAGACCAATGCCTGTTA
This sequence comes from Acutalibacteraceae bacterium, assembly GCA_045587685.1. GTDB lineage: Bacteria > Bacillota > Clostridia > Oscillospirales > Acutalibacteraceae > UBA737. Next base: position 6,459 of record JAZNCS010000059.1, on the reverse strand, counting down.
CTATGCTTGAAAAGGTTCTTGAAGAAGTTTAAGGGGAGGATTTAAATGTTATCTGTAATTATTCCGGCATTTAATGAGGAATTAATGATAGAAAGAGCGTATTTTACAATTTCTAATATCTTAAAAAATGCTGAAATTGAAAATGAAATAATCTTTATAGATGATGGTTCGACCGATAATACTTTTGAGAAAATTAAATCTTTGTCAGGTCAAGTATCAAACATAATAGGACTTCATTTTTCGAGAAATTTTGGAAAAGAAGCAGCTATTTCGGCAGGTCTTGCAAGTGCAAATGGGGATTGTGCTGTTGTAATTGATTGCGATTTACAACACCCACCCGAAAAAATTGTCGAAATGTATCGTTTATGGCAACAAGGATTTGAAATTGTTGAGGGAATTAAAAGTACAAGAGGAAAAGAAAGCGTTGCTCACGGTTGGGCTGCTAAATGCTTTTATTCGCTTATTAGTTCAGTTGTTGGATTTGATATGTCAAATGCGTCTGATTTTAAACTTCTTGACCGTAAAGTTGTTGATATTTTAAATAAAATTCCTGAAAAAAAGGGATTTTTCAGAGCAATTTCTTTTTGGGTTGGATATAAAAAGGCAACTGTCGAGTTTGAAGTAAAAGAAAGGGTAGAAGGCAGTTCAAAGTGGTCACTGATATCACTTATGAAATATGCGATTTCTAATATTTCAGCATATACAACTGCGCCAATGCAAATAGTTACGGTACTAGGGTTTATAATGCTTTTTATTACCGCTGTATTTGGAGTTTGGGCGCTAATTGATAAACTTCAAGGTCGTGCACTTGAAGGTATGACAACCGTTATACTCATTCTTATTTTTATTGGTAGTATAATGATGATAAGTCTTGGAATTATTGGGTTTTATGTTGCGCGAATTTATGAAGAAATTAAAGGAAGACCTAAATATATCATTTCTTCATCTTGTAGAAGTAAGAAAAAAGACTGATTAGAGGTGTTATATGGAAAGAAATATATTGGTTGATAAACTAAAAGGTTATGCTTGTTTTTTAGTATTATTTGGCCATGTAATTATGGGAATAAGACTATCAGGAGTTAATATCCCTTCTTTTTTTGAGGGTGCCGAAAAATTTATATGGTCTTTCCATGTTGCACTTTTTATGTTTTTAAGCGGCGTTGTTTTCAAAGAAACGGGTGAATGGAGACTCAAAAAAACAAAACTTAACTTTGTTATACATAAACTTTTAAATTTAGGTATTCCTTATGTGGCGTTTTCGGTTGTTTATATTGCTATTAACAGTTTTGTTGGTGGGGTTAACACACAAAATTCTATATTCGATATTTTTTATATTTGGAAAACTCCTGTTGCGCAGTATTGGTTTTTATATGCGCTATTCTTCTTGTTTTTAATTTGGACTCTTTTTTCGGGTCTATTAAAAAATTGGGTAATTACACTTGTTGTCGTATTAATAGGGTATGTTGTGCCGCTTTTTGGAATTTCGCTTGGCAGTTTTGATATTGTTTTTTATTCCGGTTTAGCTTTTGGTTTAGGAACATTTATCAATTTTTCAAGCCTACCAAAACTTCCGTTTGTAATTAAAATTTTGGTTGTTTTATCCCATATTGCAACGGGTGTTTTGCTTATTATTTTTGGTCTTATTGAAAAACCTTTTGCAAAAGAAATTATGATTATATTCGGAATTTATTCAAGTATAATGTTTATTTCTTTAATCGCTAACATTAAAATTATAGATAGTTTTTTGAGATTTATAAATAAGTATTCTTTTCAAATCTACCTTTTGCACACTATATTTACTGCTGCAATAAGAATTGTTTTGATTCGTGTAAGTATTACAGAATGGTGGATACATGTAATTTTGGGCACAGTTGGCGGAATAGTATTTTCAGTATTAACCGCAATTATTGCAAGTAAATTTAAGTTTTTAAATTTCTTCTTTTTCCCTACAAAAATACTGAATTTAAGAAAGGAAAAACAATAAATGGCAACTTTTGGTAAAAGGCTTTTAGCTGTAATAAACTATCCAAGAATGTTTCCTGTTTATTTGTGTGTTTTGTGTTCTAAACAAAAGCATTTAATTAAAAAGGACATTGCCCGTTGGAATCAAATTAACCAAAATAATTTAAGTTTTTTCGAGTCGCTTAATTGGTATATGACATATAATAAAGAGTTCCGTAACCTTTTGGAACATCGTTTAAAACATCCCGCCTACACGGCTTCTTGTTTGATTCATTATTTTATTTTCCGTATTCTTTGGAAACCGATGGAAAGTTTGTATATATACACAAAGGAAATTGGCGGCGGATTGTTTATTCAACACGGTTTTGCAACTATTATAAATGCAAAAAAGATAGGGGAGAATTGCAGAATATATCAACAAGTAACTATTGGTTGCAGGGATGGTGGAACCCCAATTTTAGAGGATAATGTTTCGATTACTTGCGGCGCAATAGTGTTAGGCGGAATAACAATGCACGCTAACAGTTTAGCGGCGGCAGGTGCAGTTGTTTTAAAGGATGTGCCCGAAAATGCTATAGTTGCCGGTGTTCCTGCTAAAATTATTGCTTATAAAGATGAAAGTAATATTGATTTTCAAGGTTGACTAAGGTTAATACTATTTCAGATGATATTCTTACAAAAATAGGGAACAATTTATATAGATTTAAAAATTTACCAATTAAAGATTATCCGCTAATTATTACTTTTGGTGATTTTTGTCTTTGATATTTTGGTTGACAAAAATTTGTTGAATTTGTATAATTATATTGTAAAACCCGTCCTTTTAAGTAAAGGGATTTAACACTTTACCTTTACTTTTAAAGGGCGGGATTTTTAAAAGAAAGGGGATTTTATATGCAACAAGAAATTTTAGAGTTAATAGAGAGTAAGAAGTTTGCGCGATTGCGAGAAATGCTTGTTGATATTAACCCCGCCGATATTGCTTCATTTTTAGATGAGGTTGAACTTAAAGAACTACCTGTAGTTTTTAGAATTTTACCAAAAGAACTTGCCGCTGATGTATTCGTTGAAATGGATACCGATATGCAACAAGTATTAATAGAGTCTTTTAACGATAAAGAGCTTCGAGAAGTTATGGATGAGCTTTTTATGGACGATACTGTTGACATTATTGACGAAATGCCGGCTTCTGTTGCAAAGCGTATTTTAAAACAAACTAATGCTACAACTCGCAAAATGATTAATCAGTTACTTGCTTACCCTGATGACAGTGCGGGTAGCATTATGACAACAGAGTATATTGATTTAAAAAAGGATATGACTGTTGAAGAAGCCTTTGACCGAATTAGAAAAATTGGCTTTGAGGCGGAAACAATCTATATTTGTTATGTTCTTGATAGAAGCAGACATTTGCAAGGTATTGTTTCGGTTAAGGATTTATTATTAAACGAAAAATCTTGTGTTTTAAGCGAAATAATGAATGAAAACATTATTTTTGCAAATACACTTGATGATAAAGAATCGGTTGCTGACAAGTTTGAAAGGTATGACCTTTTTGCTTTGCCTGTTGTTGATAAGGAAAACCGTCTTGTAGGTATTGTTACGGTTGACGATGCTATTGACGTTATGCAAGAAGAAGCTACCGAAGATATTGAAAAAATGGCGGCTATTTTGCCTTCAGATAAAACATATTTGCGTACAGGCGTTTTTGAAACGGTTAAATCAAGAATTCCTTGGTTGTTGCTCCTTATGATTTCCGCAACATTTACAGGTGCGATTATAACAAATTTTGAAGAAAAACTAACAGTTTTACCTGCACTAATTACTTTTATACCGATGCTTATGAACACTGCGGGTAGTGGTGGTAGTCAGTCTTCAGTTACTGTTATTCGCGCTTTGTCGTTAGGCGATATTGATTTTAGGGATATTTTCCGTATTATTTGGAAAGAATCACGCGTTGCTTTTGTGTGCAGTGTAATTTTGGCAATAGTTAATTTTGTGAAAATGTATTTTATTGACCATTTGTTGTTAAATACTTTTGACAGCGGCCACCAAATAGTTGAAATCTTAGTTGTATCTTTAACACTTTTAGTAACAATTATGATTGCAAAACTTGTTGGTAGTATTTTACCTTTGTTTGCTAAAAAAATTGGTCTTGACCCAACTGTAATGGCAAGTCCGTTTATTACAACAATTGTAGATACAATTTCACTTGCGGTATATTTTAATATTGCAATTTGGCTTCTTAAAATATAAAAAAATCGGTAAGGGGAGACCTTTACCGATTTTTTAAAAATATTCAATTTTTGTGTTGACTTTTTAAAACGTTTGTGTTAAAATAACAAAGTCGCATTCGGAGAGGTATCGAAGTGGTCATAACGAGGCGGTCTTGAAAACCGTTTGCCCAAAAGGCACAAGGGTTCGAATCCCTTCCTCTCCGCCATTTTTATATATAAATAAAAATTCAACATATAATATTTAACGTAATCATACGGAGTAGTACTCAAGTTGGTGACGAGGCGCCCCTGCTAAGGGCGTAGGTCGGCTAAACCCCGGCGCGAGAGTTCAAGTCTCTCCTACTCCGCCAAAAGCACTTGCATTTGCAGGTGCTTTTTTTGTTGTTTTTTTAATAAAAAATATGCATAAATTATATGAATATGCTTGAAATTATGCATATTATATTATATAATATATTTAACTATATAAAGAAGTTGGTGCGGTATGACACGTAAACAAGCAAGAGAAGAAGCATTTATTTTAATTTTTGAAAAAGTTTTCAATTCTGACTCGGTAGAAGAGGTACTCGAATTAGCAGCAGAGGTTAGAAATTTTGAAGCTGATGATTATATAAAATCTGTATTTTTCGGAGTATATTCAAACTTGGAGGAAATTGATAATATAATTTCTGAAAACTCTATTGGTTGGAAAATTAATAGAATTTCTAAAACCGCTCTTTCGGTATTAAGACTTGCAATTTTTGAAATTAAATATATGGAAGATATACCCCAATCGGTTACTATTAACGAAGCAGTTGAACTTTGTAAAACATATTCTGGCAAGGAAGAATCAGCTTTTGTTAATGGTATATTATCTACCGTTGCTAAATCGTTATAATTATGCAACAGTCTGCAATAAGTGTTAAGCAACTTAATTTTTATGTTAAGTCTTTACTTGAGGGCGATAAAAATCTTGTAAATATTGCGGTTTTTGGCGAGATTTCTAATTTTAAAAATCATTATTCAAGTGGTCATTGGTATTTTTCTATTAAGGATAATGACGCTGCTATTCGATGCGTTATGTTTAAAGGAAATGCTCAAAGGGTTAATTTCTCTGTGAGTGATGGTATGAAGATTATTCTTAAAGGTAGGGTTTCGCTTTTTGAAAAGGACGGACAATATCAGTTTTATGCCGAAGAAATGTATCCTTTAGGAATAGGGGATATTACTGCGCAATTTGAACTTTTAAAATCAAAACTTTCGGCTGAAGGTTTGTTTGATCCTGAAAATAAACGAAAATTACCTAAATTCCCTAAACGAATTGCTGTAATTACTTCTGAAACAGGTGCTGCTGTTCAAGATATTTTAAATATTTTATCAAGAAGATGGCCTGTTGCAGAGATTATTTTGTGTCCGGTTTCAGTTCAAGGTGAATTAGCAGTACCCCAAATGATTGATGCTTTAGATAGAGTTTATAACCTTGCAGAAGTCGATGTGATAATAATTGGTAGGGGTGGCGGTTCTATTGAAGATTTATGGGCTTTTAATTCTGAAGATTTAGCTCGAAAAATTTATGAATCTCCTGTACCTGTAATTTCGGCGGTAGGTCACGAAACCGACTTTACTATTTGTGATTTTGTTGCTGATTTACGCGCTCCAACTCCGTCCGCGGCTGCTGAATTAGCAGTACCTGATATATTAGAAATAACTGATAAATTAGACAATAGTAGATCAATTTTAAAAAACCTTTTAAGCAGTAAATATAATTACTGCCTTGCAGTTTTAGAAAAAATTGAAAATTCAAGGTTTTTAAAAAATCCAAATTTTCTAATTGAACAAAAAGAACAGTTAATTGATAATATTTCGCAAAGGTTATTAAATTCGTTTGATAAAAACTTGAATAGTTTTACGGCAAATTTTGAAAAATGCGTTGCTAAATTAGATGCGTTAAGTCCGTTAAAGGTAATAACAAGAGGTTACGCGGTTGCCCAAAAGAATGGTAAAACTATTTCAAGTGTTAATGATATTAATATTAACGACAATATTAACTTGATTTTTAATGATGGTAATATTAATTGTAAAGTTAATGAAATTATAAAGGAGAAGAATTATGCCAAAAACTGATTTGGATTTTGAAACATCTATAAAAGAGTTAGAAAAAATAATCAATTTACTCGAAAATGGCGAAGTTTCGCTTGAAGAATCAATTAAACTTTTTGAAAAAGGCATTTCTCTTACCGATAATTGCAGAAAAACTTTAGAAAATGCCCGTAAAAAAATT
>JAZNCS010000058.1:0-29881 GCA_045587685.1 Acutalibacteraceae bacterium | reverse complement strand
AATTAAACTTTTTTCTTTCTTATTTTTGAAAGGAAGAAGATAGTATGTGCAACAAGGATTTAAAAAAACTAATTGAAGAATTTAAAAAACAGAATATGGAAAATTTTAACTGTCTTTATGGTGATTTAAAAAGTTAATTGTTTATTACTCAAATAAAGTACAAGCAGATGATACGGTTGAGGATTTAACTTTGTTTTTTATTGAACTTTTAACACAAATTAAACTTGATAGGTTTGAAAGTGATTCGAGTTTTACTTTGCGCAATTACATTGCGGTTTGTATTAGGAATAAGTACATAGCAATTTCTGAGTTTGAAACAAAACAAAACGAATTAAGGGCGGATTTTTTTGAAGAACGTGCGGGATATTGTTTAGAGTTTGATAAAAAGATTTCAATTTTTTCGGCGCTTAAAATTTTACCCGAACGACAAAGGTTGGTGCTAATTTACAAATATGTGTATTTATATACCGATACCGAAATCGCGCAAATATTCAACATAACAAGACAAGCGGTTAACCGCGTAAAAAATAGGGCGCTTTTAAATTTGAGAATATTTTTAGGAGAAAATTGAATATGGAAATATATAGGGTTAGAAAATCTTGGGAAAATATTGCTTCGCAAGTAGGTGTGTTTTTTGTTTTTGAAGATGCGGTAAGGTTGGCCAAAAAGAAAAAATGCAACATTTATACGGGCGATAAAATTTGTGTTTGGAATTATAAAGAATATAAAAAACAATTAAAGGAGAAAAATTATGTTTAAATTAGCGTTAAATGCAGGTCACGGTTACAAAACCGCGGGGAAAAGGTGTTTGAAATCAATAGACCCTAATGAAACAAGGGAATATGTTTTAAACAAAAGAATTTGTGATAAAATTGAAAGTTTGTTTTCGGGGTATAAGGAAATTGAAATTTTACGTATTGATGACGGCAGCGAATTGACTATTACTAAAAGAACCAATAAAGCCAATAATTTTAAGGCGGATTTGTATTTGTCGATACATCATAATGCAGGTATAAATGGCGGTAAAGGTGGCGGGGTAGAGGTTTATACATATTTAAAGGTGAGCAAAGAAACAACCGATTGGCAAGAAGCCTTTTATAAGAAAATCATAGAAAAAACTGCGCTTAAAGGAAACCGAGCAAACCCTTTAAGAAAGGCAAATTTAGGTGAGTGTAGACAAACAAAAATGCCTGCCGTTTTAATTGAGTGCGGGTTTATGGACAGTGTAGTTGATACACCAATTATTTTAACCGAAGATTTTGCAAATAAGGTAGCAACAGCCTGTTTCGAAAATATAACCGAAAAACTAGGTATTAACTCAAATAAAAAAACAAATGAAGAATTGGCTAAAGAAGTAATTAAGGGCTTGTGGGGAAACGGACAAGAAAGAAAAGACAAATTAAAGGCTGCGGGATATGATTATTCGGCAGTACAAAAATTAGTAAATAAAATTTTAAAGGGGTGAAAAAATGAAAGAAAAAACAAAAAAGTGGATAAAGGCGGCGCTAATCAGAGCAATAAAAACATTAGCACAAACAGCGATAGCGGTAATCGGAAGTTCGGCGGTGTTTTCGCAAATTGATGTAAAAACCTTAATTTCAGCATCGTTATTGTCAGCGGTATTATCAATCTTAACTTCACTTGCGGGACTACCTGAAGTAAAGTAAAAAATAGGTGTATGGATGATTTCCATACACCTATTTTAACATTTTACTGATGATTTTCTAAGTATTCATTACTATAATTTGCTATTTCAGGGTATTCGTTTAGTACCTTATCTAAAATTTTGTAAGCCTTGTTTTTTGAAAAACTAAATTCGCCAATATCTTTATATTTCTTTTTGCCGATTTCAATTGTATTAAACTCTTGATTGCAATCGGTTTCATAATAATTTTGAATACAGTAGGAAAGATTTAATTTTGCAAGGTGAACTACATCCTCGTTTTCATCATTTAAAAGTTCAGCTAAATAAGGAACGCCTTCATCTGATAGTCTGTAAATTGTTGAAACGTCAATATCAGTTAATATGCCGTTTTTGTAAGCAGTGTAATTATATTTGGCTATAACGCTATTGATATTTACTGCACCAAGAATAATTAGTAATATTGCGGCTGCTATAAAACCTGTTTTTAAAACATTAACCTTTGGTATATAAAGCCTAATCAAAAGTGTGATAAATACAACTGTTAAGAATATCATAAATACACTTGTTGTAATTCTAAGCTCAGTCATACCAAAATTATTTATATAAAGAATCATTTTTGAAATAGCAGTTGCTATGATAAGTAAGGTGAATATGCTTATAAATGTGCAAAGTATTCGTGAAATCAAATGAATTTTTTGGTTTTTCTTAATCGAAATCAATAATACTGCAAAAATAATTATAAAATTAATTGCCGCAATTATGGACATTTCGAAAAAACCGCGTCTTGCATATTCTGCCAACGAAAAAGTATAGTCTTTTGGTAGAAATCCACTGAAAGCACTGAAAAAATACGCTAATTGAGAAAATAAATAGCTTAAATAACAAATTGAAAGTACCGATAAAAAGGAAATTATTATAGCACTTTCTAAACCTTTGAAATTAAAGTCTTTTGTTTGAGGAAAATTTTCCTTTTTTAAAGAAAAACAATATGCAATTAAAAAGAGGCTTATTATAATCCCTAAAACGATTTTTAATATTAACAGTGCTGTATTTTCAAAAACTAAAGTAATCATTCCGCTAAAGGCTTCATCAGAGGACATAAGTAAAGGAATTACCACAAACAAAACGGGAATAGCGGAAATTATACCTATAAATATTTTACTTAAAATTTTGTTTTTTCTTGCTGCTAAAAGAGAGGTTATCGCCTTTGGTAAATTCGGTACAACCACTTCAATTATAGGTGTAAATATGTCTTTTAGTATACCTAAATCGCCTTTTGTATGTTCTTTGGTTATAAGTGATGTAAAGCATATTAAGGATAAAAACAGTATCATAAAGAAGCTGAAAAATTTGACAGAAAAATTAGAGGTTATAGAAAAATTAACGGCTAAACCAATATTTAGTATAAAACATATACTGCCATACAAACCAATTTTAATTTCTTTTGTTTTAAAATAAAAGGTTATAACAATTAAAAGCAGTATACTTGCAACTGTAAATCCCGCTCTAAAACCACCGAAAATACCAAAAGCCGACATTACGATGGAACAAACAGCAAATATGATAGAAAATACAATATCTCTTGTATTTATTTCTAATTTGTTATTAGATAAATTATCTTTTTCTAGTGGAATAGCGTTTTGTGTAATATTTTCGTTCATAATATCTACTCCTTATCTGGTATATATTTGAGGATATCTCCGGGTTGACAGTCAAGTTCTTTGCAAATACTTTCCAAAGTAGAAAAACGAACGGCTTTTGCTTTGCCTGTTTTAAGTACCGAAAGATTAGCCTGTGTTATCCCTATTCTTTCGGCAAGTTCTGCTGAAGTCATGCGCTTTATGGCTAAAATTATATCAAGATTTACTTCTATCATTGTTATCTCCTTTAAATTGTAAGGTCGTTTTCTTCGCGAAGTTCAACGGCGGAGTGCATAATATTTTTAAGCACACTTAAAAGCATACCTGTAAAACCGCCTGCTGCAGCAACAAATATAAAAGGCATATAGAAAAAACCTCCGGCAAAGGTAATGAAGGCTATAATAAAACAACACCACGAAACTGCTCTTAAGTGTTTGATATTTTCTGATATGAAAATTTCTTCTTTTTTTATATTAAAAAGAAGTTTTAAAAGTGAATACAAAATTATTGCGGCAAAAACGGCGCAAGGGTAGAAGCAAAGTGCGAATACCTTTTTAAGCATTTTAAGTGCTTGACCTGTCGCGGAAAAACCTCTGTAAGCAGTCATATACAGTTCAAAAATATTACTGCCGAACACAGCAAAAATTAAAAGTATTATGCATAAAGCAATACATACACCAATAGAAATTTTAACTGAAGTTTTACTTTTGAGCATTTTTTAATACCAATCCTTTCCAATCAACTGTCTATATAGTAACACTTAAATTATCGTTTGTCAATATATTATTATCATTTATCGATAAAAAGTTATCGTTATTCGAAAAAAGAGAGGAAAAGTTATGTTTGTATTTGTCAAATAATTAACAAAGATTTTCTTAAAAATTGAAAAAATCAAAAATTCTTTGACAAGTTTTTAACAATCCTATTGACATTTGTAAAAGAATTTAATATAATGTATCAAAAGCAAAAATATTTGGAGGTTTTTACAATGTCAAGAGTATATAATTTTAGCGCAGGTCCTTCAATGTTACCTGAAGAAGTTTTAAAAACTGCTGCTGCAGAAATGTTAGAATATGGCACAAGTGGTCAATCGGTTATGGAAATGTCCCACCGTTCAAAAGAATATCAAGCAATTTTTGATGAGGCAGAGGCTGACCTTCGCGAGATAATGAATATTCCTGACGATTACAAGGTTCTTTTCTTGCAAGGCGGTGCTTCAACACAATTTTCAATGGTGCCACTTAATTTAATGACCAAAAACGGCAAGGCTGACTATATTATCACAGGTCAATGGGCTAATAAGGCTTATAAGGAAGCGGCTCGTTACGGTGCTGCCCGTGAGGTTGCATCTTCAAAGGATAAAACCTTTAGTTACATTCCAAAAACAACCGCTGCCGATTTTGATAAAGACGCTGACTATGTTCACATTTGTATGAACAATACCATTTACGGTACAAAATATAATTACATTCCTGAAACAGGTGATGTTCCACTTATTGCCGATATTTCAAGCTGTATTCTTTCAGAACCTATTGATGTAACCAAGTTTGGTATGCTTTATGCCGGTGCGCAAAAGAACGTTGCACCCGCAGGTGTTACAATTGTTATTATTCGCGAAGATTTAATCGTCAATGCTATGGATATTACTCCTACAATGCTTAAATATGATACACATAGCGAAAATGGTTCAATGTTCAATACTCCACCTTGCTATACAATCTATATTGCAGGTTTAACATTTAAATGGATTAAGAAAATGGGCGGCCTAGAAAAAATGAAGGAATTAAACGAAAAGAAAGCAAAAATTCTTTACGATTTCCTTGATAATAGCAAACTTTTCAAAGGTACTGTTGTTCCTGAAGACCGTTCACTTATGAACGTTCCATTTGTTACAGGCAATGAAGAACTTGATGCTAAATTTGTTGCTGAATCTAAAAAAGCAGGTTTCGTTAACCTTAAGGGTCACCGTAGTGTTGGTGGTATGCGCGCTTCTATCTATAATGCAATGCCAATCGAAGGTGTTGAAAAGTTAGTAGAATTTATGAAGAAGTTTGAGGAGGAAAATCTATAATGTTTAAGATTAAAACTTACAATAAGATTTCAAAAAGCGGTTTAGAAGTTTTTGAAGATAAATATACTATTGGCGATGAAGTTGAAAATGCTGATGGTGCGATAGTTCGTTCAGCCGTGTTGCATAATGAGATTTTTCCTAAATCTTTAAAGGCTATAGCTCGTGCTGGTGCTGGTACAAATAATATACCAATCGAAAAGTGCAGTGAACAAGGTATTGTAGTTTTCAATACTCCCGGTGCTAACGCTAATGCGGTTAAGGAACTTGTAATTGCAGGTCTTTTAATTTCTTCTCGCCGTGTAATTTCGGGTATTGAATGGGCTAAAACCTTAAAAGGTGAGGGCGATGCCGTAGGTAAACTTGTTGAAAAAGGCAAGGGTGCATTTGGCGGACCTGAAATTAAGGGCAAATCTTTGGGTGTTATCGGTCTTGGCGCTATCGGTGTTATGGTTGCAAATGCCGCTAACCACCTTGGTATGAAGGTTTATGGTTATGATCCATATCTTTCGGTTAAGTCTGCTTGGAATTTAAATCACAATGCAGTTTATATTAATGATATAAACGAAATTTTTGCAAAGTGTGATTATATTACAATCCACGTGCCATTAACTGATAGTACAAAGAACCTTGTTAATACCGATACTATTGCAAAAATGAAAGACGGCGTTAGAATTCTAAACTTCTCTCGCGCAGGATTGGTTAATAGTGATGCTATTAAAACCGCTTTAGAATCGGGCAAGGTTGCGGCTTATGTTACCGACTTTCCAACCGAAGATGTTCTTGAAGTTGATGGCGTAATTGCAATTCCACACCTTGGCGCATCAACACCCGAGTCAGAAGACAACTGTGCATCAATGGCGGCAAATGAGCTTGTTGATTATATCGAAAACGGTAACATTGTAAACAGTGTTAACCTTCCTGAAGTTACAATGCCAAGAAGTGGTGAGCACCGTATTTGTGTAATACACAAAAATATTCCAAATATGCTTACCGCAATCACAGGTCTTATTGCTGATGATGGCGTAAACATTGAAAACTTGCTTAATAAATCTCGCGGTGATTATGCTTATACAATGCTTGATATCGGCGCTGCTGATGTCGTTCAACTTGAACAGGAAATCAATGCTATTGATGGCGTAATTAGAGTAAGAATTATATAAAAGTTATACGGGAGGCGAAACGCCTCCCGTTTTTTATATTGAGGATTCTTACGCAAATCTTATAATGCCACACCATTTTAGTCATTGCGCGTGAAATTTGAATTTAACACATCACACTCAAAAAGCATATTATGTAATGAATTTTGAAATTTTTGATTATTTTTTGAAATTCAGGCAAAAATATAATCGGAGTGTGAAACAGTAATGAATATTAAACGCGGAGAAATTTACTATGCAGACTTAAGTCCGGTTATCGGCTCGGAGCAGGGCGGAGTTCGACCTGTTTTAATTATTCAAAATGATGTTGGAAACCGCTACAGTCCAACAGTTATTGCGGCGGCAATAACAAGTCAACGCGAAAAAACAAATCTACCCACACATATTTCAGTAAATGCAAACGGTTGCGGACTTGCAAAGGACTCAATAGTTTTGCTTGAGCAGGTGCGTACTATTGACAAACAACGCCTAAAGGAAAAAATGGGTTGTCTTGATAATGTTTCAATGGGTATGGTGGACAAGGCTTTAAGCGTTAGTTTTGGCTTATCGGCGAATGGTTCAACTTCCGGTATAGCTACATAAGGTTCATATCGGAAAAGCCCCGAAAATTCGGGGCTTAAATTTTTGAAAGGGCGAGTAAATTTTGAATTTTAAAAAATTAAAAAATATTGGTATTATGTGTTTAGCGGTTATATTATTAGTTGCGGTTGGGTACGCTTATTTAAGTTATAATATAAAACCTGTAAAAATCGAAAGCGAAAGCGAACCTTATGGGACTACGACTGAAAATTGCGGTATTGTGTTAGATATAAGTGGCGAAAAAACGTTTTTTCACTTGAATTTTAATGAAGAAAAAATTGATATTTTACTTAATGTTCCGCAAAAATATAAGAATGATATATACGGCTATAGCGTTGATTATACGGTCACTTCTGAAGACATATTGATTAGTGAATTAATTGATAGAATAGGCGGTATAGATTTAAACTTGGAAACTCAAGAATTTTGCTATACCGGTGTTCAAATATTAGATTTGTTAAAAAATAATGAAATATCAAAAAGGGAATTAATAACCGCGATGTTTGAAAAAATAGGACAGGTTGGTCTTAGTAGCCTTGATTTTGTTTTTATAATAGAAAACTGCGAAACAAATATAAAAATCCCCGATTGCTATTATTGGCCTAAATATATTAAAGATATGTGCCAAAATGCAAAAATTATTGACTAATAATTGACAAAATCCCCCGTAAAAGTTATACTATAATTACTTCAAAATGGGGGGAAATTTTTTGGAAAAAGTTAATGAAATTTTTGGTTGTAACGTTTTTAATGACTCGGTTATGAGCAAACGTTTGCCAAACGATATATACATTAAACTTAAAAGCACAATAAAAGAGGGTAAAAGTATTGATAGCAGTATTGCCGATACTGTTGCCGAAGCTATGAAAGAGTGGGCTATTGAAAAGGGTGCTACTCATTATACCCATTGGTTCCAACCTCTTACGGGAATAACTGCTGAAAAGCACGATAGTTTTATTACGCCAAGTGAAGACGGAATAATTATGGAATTTTCAGGCAAAGAACTTATAAAGGGCGAACCTGATGCTTCTTCTTTTCCTTCGGGCGGTCTTCGTGCAACATTTGAAGCGCGTGGTTATACTGCTTGGGACCCAAGTTCTTATGCTTTTATTAAAGATAAAACCCTTTGTATTCCAACCGCTTTTTGCTCGTATTCGGGCGAAGCACTTGACCAAAAAACCCCTTTGCTTCGCAGTATGGAAGCAGTAAATAAACAAGCGTTAAGAATAGTTAAGTTGTTAGGATATACCGATGTTAAGAGAACAAATACAACAGTAGGTCCTGAACAAGAGTATTTTTTAGTTGATAAAACACTTTACGACAAACGCCCCGACCTTATGTATTGCGGTAGAACCTTAATAGGTGCTATGCCGCCAAAGGGTCAGGAAATGGATGACCATTATTTTGGTGTTTTAAAATCGCGTGTTGCAAACTTTATGCGCGAACTTGATATTGAACTTTGGAAACTCGGTGTACTTGCTAAAACCGAGCATAACGAGGCGGCCCCTGCGCAACACGAATTAGCGCCAATTTTTACTACAACTAATATTGCGGCTGACCACAACCAACTTACAATGGAATTTATGAAGAAAACCGCGCTTAATCACGGGTTGGTTTGCTTGTTACACGAAAAACCTTACGAGGGCGTAAATGGTAGTGGTAAACATAATAACTGGTCAATTTCTACCGATACAGGTGTAAACTTTTTAAAACCGGGCAAAACCCCTGAAAATAATAAGTTGTTTTTGATAACTTTGGCAGCTGTGGTAAAAGCTGTTGATTTGCATCAAGATTTATTAAGAATTTCGGTTGCTACTGCGGGTAATGACCATCGTTTAGGTGGTAACGAAGCTCCACCTGCGGTTATTTCAATATTCTTGGGCGAAGATCTTACTGCGCTTTTGGAAAGTTTTGAAAAAGGTGTACCTTACGATACTGTAAAACGCGAAAAAATGAGTATAGGTTCTGGTATTATTCCTGAATTTAGAAAAGATAATACCGACCGTAATAGAACTTCACCTTTTGCTTTTACAGGTAATAAGTTCGAGTTTAGAATGTTGGGTTCGGCATCTTCTGTTTCTGATACTAATGTAATGCTAAATACAATGGTAGCGGATGTATTTTCCGAATTCGCGTTCAGACTTGAAAATGCAACCGATTTTGAAGCAGAATTTAATAATATTATTAAGGAAACTGTTAAAAATCATAAGCGTATTTTATTTGATGGTGATGGCTATTCTGAGGACTGGGAAAAAGAAGCTGAAAAGAGGGGACTGCTTAACCTTAGAAGTGTAGTTGATGCTTTGCCTTTACTTAAATCTGAAAAGAATATAGCCCTTTTTGAACGTCACGGTGTGTTTAATAGAGCGGAAATTTATTCGCGTTTGGATATAATTCTTGAAAACTACACAAAAACCATACACATAGAAGCGTTGACATTAATTGATATGATGAATAGGGAAATAATCCCTGCAATATCATCTTATACAAACAAACTTTGCCAAGCGGTTATAAATAAAAACAACTTGGGATTAAACGCTTCGGTTGAAAATGAATTGGTTACAAGATTATCCGCAGCAAATAAGGAAATTTTCAGCCTTACAAGTAGTCTTAAAATGGCGATAGCTTCGGTTGAACAATATACTGAAATTTTTGAAAAAGCTAACCAGTATCGCAATAGTGTTTTAAGACTTATGGCGGATATAAGAAAATATGCTGATAGTGCTGAGGCAGTTATGCCAAGCAAATATTGGCCATATCCAAGTTACGGCGACTTACTTTTCAAAATTTAATTTTTTAAATTTATTAAATGTTAAAAAAGAAAAAGTGTGGAAATATTCCACACTTTTTTCTTTTTGCTATTGAAATTAGCAGCCACAACCACAGTTGTTATCGCAGCCACAGCCACAACCGTTACTGTTGTTAGTGCCCCAACCGCCGCAGCAGAAGAGGATGAGGATTAAGATGATAATCCAAGTACAACCACCGTTATTATTACACATATGAAAGACCTCCTTTTTTGTCTTCAACACATACTATGCGACTATAGTTTTTTGTGTTACAAAAGAAAAATTAAAAAAAGTTTGACTTTCTCTGATTATTGATATATAATAAAAGTCAGGAAAGGTCAAACTAAGGAGGAAGTTATGAGAATAAGTGATTTAATAACAAGAGAAATTATAAAAATGTTAAATGAATCCGAAGGTCAAATTGCAGAAATTCAAAGAAACGAATTTGCAAATCTTTTCGGATGCGCACCAAGTCAAATAAATTATGTATTATCTTCAAGATTTACCCCCGAACACGGTTATATTATTGAAAGCCGCAGGGGTGGTGGCGGATATATTAGAATTAAAAGGGTAGTTTTAAATGGTTCTAATGCTATTATGCACCTTATAAATTCTATAGGGGATGGCATTGATACTCTAACAGCGAGAATTCTTATTGAAAACTGTTTGGAATCGGGAATTATAAACGGCGATGTTGCTCGAGTTATGGCGGCGGCTGTTTCGGAGAATGCTACACGCAATTTCCCACCATATTTAAAGGATAGTATTCGTGCGGCAATTTTAAAACAAATGCTGCTTACCCAAATTCGTAATTAGGAGTGTTACGTTATGTTTTGCGATAAATGTGGAAAAAATTATGCTACAACACATATAAAGACTGTTGTAAATGGTGTGGTTACGGAACAAAATTTGTGTAGCCATTGTGCGGCTGGGAGCAGTTTTACAGGGTTTGGCACAAATGGTGTTTCCCAAATGCTTTCAAGCATATTAGGTGCTGCACCTTTTGAAAAGAATAGTAAAAAGTGTGAAGTTTGCGGCGCGGATTTTTCCTTAATATCCAAAACAGGTAAAATGGGTTGTAGCGAATGTTATAAAACTTTTAAAAACGAATTGCTTCCATATATAAAACGCATACACGGAAGTGTGAAGCATATAGGAAATACCCCAAAAGATTTATCTATTAAAACTCAAATTAATACAGTTGAAGACTTGAAAAATCAACTTAAAAATTTAATAGAGGAAGAAAATTACGAACAAGCGGCGGTTGTAAGAGATAAAATAAGAGAGTTGGAGGGTAAGTAAATGGCTGTTTGGTATCGTGAAAAAAATTCAAAGGAAAATATAGTTGTTAGTACAAGAATAAGACTTGCCCGTAATTTACAAGGATTACCTTTTCCGTCTAAAATGACAAATGAACAAAGGGAAAATTTGAATAAAAAGATTAAAAAAGTTATTGATGAAAGTGAATTTTCAAAAACTTTAAAATTCATTGATATGAGTGATATTCCCGAAATGCAAATTTTTGCTATGATGGAAAGGCATATAATTAGCCCCGAGTTTGCAACAAGCAAACAAAAAAGGGGCATCATACTCTCACCCGATGAAAGCATAAGTATAATGATAGGAGAAGAAGACCATATAAGAATTCAAGTAATTTTAGGTGGTCTTCAAATAGAAAAAGCTTACAAGACTGCTTGTGAAATTGACAAATTGTTTTTTGAAAAACTAAACATTGCTTTCGATAAAGATTTAGGTTACTTAACCGAATGTCCAACTAATTTGGGCACAGGATTAAGGGCGTCACTTATGCTGCATTTACCTGTGCTTGAAAGTAAGGGAGAAATATCTCGATTAGCTGAGTCTATTAATAAAATAGGATTTACAATAAGAGGTTTATATGGTGAGGGTACTAAGTCCGAGGCTTCGCTTTATCAAATTTCTAATCAAATTACATTAGGTATTACCGAAAAAGAAGCTCTAGAGAATTTAAAAGTAATTGCTAATGAATTAGAAAATAAAGAAAAGGAAGAATGTTCTAAATTAAATAGAATTAATATAGAGGATATGTGCTTTAGAGCACTTGGTACGCTCCAAAATTGCCGTTTGCTTTCAAGTGGCGAAATGATGAATTTAATTTCGAAGATTAAAATGGGTATAAATATGGGCATAATCAATATAAATAAAAATCCAATTACTCTTTTAATAGAAGCAAGGCCATATATGCTTATGAAAAAATACGGTCAAATGGCGGCTGATGAGCGGGATATTTATCGCGCAAACTTTATAAGAGAAGAGTTAGTGTAACAATGAATGGAGGAAAACTATGAAATATAATTTTAACGGCTTTACTGCAAAAGCAAACGAGGCGTTAAATTTGGCAATAAATTCTGCCGAACTTTTAGGTCATACTTATGTGGGTACTGAACACCTTTTGTTAGGCATTTTAAGGGTAGGAAGCGGTGTTGCTTTTGCGGTTTTAAATAAAGCGGGTGCCAGCGCTGAAAAGATCGATTCTTTAATTAGATCTGAAATCGGTTGCGGCACACCTACAAAACTTTCGCCTGAATATTTTACCCCAAGAGCTAAAAGGGTAATAGAACTTGCTGTTAGTAATAGTAACAGTATGGGTAAGAAATACGTTGGAACAGAGCATTTGCTTTTTGGCATTTTAAGTGAAGGCGATAATTGCGCAATACGTTTTTTAAACCAAATAGATGTCGATGCGGCTTTGCTTACAACTTCGGTTTTAAAGGCCTCGGGGATAAATGCTAATGATACAGCGCAAAGTAATTTCGATTTAGGCGAAACTGAAAAAGAAAACAAAACTCCGACATTATCAAAATATGGAAGAGATTTGACCGATGAAGCAAAGCGCGGTAAAATTGACCCTGTTATTGGAAGAAGCGAAGAAATTGAAAGGGTAATACAAATTCTTTGCCGCCGTACAAAGAACAATCCTTGTCTTATAGGCGAACCTGGTGTTGGTAAAACTGCTATTATTGAAGGATTGGCACAAAAGATTGTAGAAAAGGCAGTTCCTGATATTTTACAAAATAAAAAAGTTTTTACACTCGACCTTACAAGTATGATAGCGGGAACTAAATATCGTGGTGACTTTGAAGAAAGAATAAAAGCGGTAATAGAAGAGGTAACTAAATCCGATAATATAATACTTTTTATAGACGAGGTTCATACAATAATAGGTGCGGGTTCGGCTGAAGGTTCTACTGATGCGGCTAATATTTTAAAACCTTCTTTAGCAAGAGGTGAGTTTCAACTAATCGGCGCTACAACTATTTCAGAATATAGAAAAAATATAGAAAAGGATTCAGCGCTTGAAAGGCGTTTTCAACCTGTAACAGTTTTAGAACCTAACGAAGAAGATGCAATTAAAATTTTAAAAGGCGTTAAGGATAAGTATGAGGCACATCATAATGTTAAAATAGAAGATGATGCAATTACTGCTGCGGTTCAACTTTCTGCAAGATATATTAGCGACCGATTTTTACCTGATAAGGCAATAGACCTTATTGATGAAGCGGCTTCAAGAGTAAGACTTTCGGCTTGTTCTCAGCCTGAAGAACTTAAAAAGTTAGAAGAACAAATTGCTGATATTGAGTCGGAAAAAGATGAAGCGGTTTCTTCACAAGAATTTGAGAGAGCGGCATCTTTAAGAGATAATGAAAAAACTTTAAAAAATAAGTATGAGCAAGAAAAGGAAAAATGGCAAAAAGAAAATAATCGCTCGGGTGCGGTTGTAAGTGAAAAAAATATTGCCGAAATTGTTTCAAGTTGGACTGGTGTACCGGTTACACAATTAACCGAAGAAGAAAGCAAACGCCTGTTGAGACTTGAAGAAGAATTGCATAATCGTATTATTGGTCAAAATCAAGCGGTTACTGCTGTTGCTAAAGCAATACGCAGAGGAAGGGTAGGACTAAAAGACCCAAAGAGACCTATTGGTTCATTTATATTTTTAGGTCCTACCGGTGTTGGTAAAACCGAACTTTGCAAAGCATTAGCGGATTCCTTGTTTGGTAGCGAGAATATGATGATAAGGCTTGATATGTCTGAATATATGGAAAAACACACAGTATCAAGACTTGTTGGTTCGCCACCGGGATATGTCGGTTTTGAAGAGGGCGGTCAACTTACTGAAAAGGTAAGAAGAAATCCGTATTCGGTAATTTTGTTTGATGAAATTGAAAAAGCACATCCTGATGTTTTTAATATGCTTTTGCAAATTTTAGAAGATGGTATTTTAACCGATTCGCAAGGAAGAAAAGTAGATTTTAAAAACGCAGTAATAATTATGACTTCAAATGTAGGGGCAAAACTTATTACCGAAAAGAAACTAAGCTTTGGTTTTTCACAAAGTGACAGCGAAAGCGAACACAAAGATATTAAACAGTTAGTTTTAGGAGAACTTAAAAACACCTTTAGACCTGAATTTTTAAACAGGGTAGACGATATTATTGTTTTCTCTAAACTAACAAAACCCGAAATAGAAGAAATTGCCGAAAAGATGATAGAAAATTTAAAATTAAGGCTTCAAAAGCTTAATATAAATTTATTATGTAAAAAATCGGTGATACAAGCAGTTTCTGAAATAGGCTTTGATGCGGTTTATGGTGCGCGACCTTTAAGGCGCGAAATTCAAAACCGAATAGAAGATGCTTTAAGCGAAAAGATATTAGAACAAACCGTTAAAAATGGCGATACAGTTGTTTGCGATTATATCGGCGAAGAGTTTGTTTTTACAGTTGAATAAGTAAAAAAATAGCAAAATTTGTAGCGGAGATGAAAATTTCATCTCCGCTTTTAAATTTTTTATAAAAAAATAACAAAAAATTGAAAAAAAGGGTTGATTTTTTCGTTTTGACCCATTATAATACAGTTATGTGGTGAAAAGTGTATCAAAAAACCATAAAAGTGTAGCAAAGTGGTTAAAACGGAGGTGAAAATCATGCTTTATGGTGGATATCAACATAATATAGACAAAAAAGGCAGGGTTTTCATCCCTTCGAAACTTCGTGATGAATTAGGCGAAAGCTTTATAATTTGTCGCGGTATATATGGAAAGCGTTGTCTTTGTGTTTACTCTCTTTCGGAGTGGGACAAGCTTGTTGAAAAAATTGGAACTCTTCCAAGTACAAAATCAAGCGGTGTAAAACGCTTTTTGTTTGATGGCGCTTTTAATGTTGAGTTTGATACTCAAGGTAGAATTTTAATCCCAGCCGTTTTAAGAGAGTATGCCAACCTTGAAACAAATGCACATATTATAGGTATGGATACAAATCTTGAAATTTGGAACAACGAACTTTGGGAAGAAGAAAATAACACTTACACACCTGAGTCGGTGGCTTCCATTATGGAAGAACTTAACTTCTAATTATGGAATTTAAACATATATCAGTATTACTTAACGAAACAATACACTCCCTTAAAATTAAACCCGACGGTATTTATGTTGATGGTACAGCAGGCGGGGCCGGACATTCTTTGGAAATCGCAAAGCAACTTAAGAGCGGTATGCTAATTGCGTTGGACCGTGACCCTGATGCCGTTAGGGTAGCAACCGAAAGACTTAAAGGTTTACCTGCTACGGTAGTTCAAAGTAATTTTAGCGAAATGGACAAAGTGCTAAAAAAACTTAATATTGAAAAGGTTGACGGAATTTTACTTGATTTGGGAGTTTCTTCATATCAACTTGATACTGCCGAACGCGGTTTTTCATATCACAAGGAAGCAAACCTTGATATGCGAATGAGCAGAAGTGGTCTTTCGGCAGAGGATATTGTTAATGACTTTTCCGAAAACGAACTTGCTGATATTTTTTGGCGTTTTGGCGAAGAAAAGTTTTCGAGAAAAATTGCAAACAAAATAGTTTGCGAAAGGCAAAGACAGAGAATAACTTCCACAACCCAGTTAGCTGAAATTATTGCAAATGCTGTTCCTGCAAAAGCAAGAAGGGACGGACATCCTGCAAGAAAATGCTTCCAAGCAATAAGAATTGCGGTAAATGCCGAGTTAGAAAGTTTAAATGAGGCCTTAAGCAAGGCTTTTGAATTATTAAATAAAGATGGTGTACTCGCCATTATTACTTTCCATTCTTTAGAAGATAGAATGGTAAAGCAATTTTTCAAGGAATGTTGCACCGGGTGCACATGTCCGCCTGATTTTCCCGTATGTGTATGCGGAAAAACACCAAAGGGTCATTTAAGTACACGTAAGCCCATTGAACCCTCACCTGAGGAGTTAGAACTTAATCCTAGAAGCAGAAGTGCAAAATTAAGGGTAATTGTTAAAAATTAGGGCAAAAAATATAAAGGGGTAGCGCAATGAACAACATTAAATATTACAATGATAGTTTAGCTTATGATTTTGAAATGTTTATGCCTAAAAAAGCGGAAACAAAACGTGAAAATGATAATATTGTTGTAATGCCTAAAAAAGCGGTTCGCAGTAAAAGTCGCAGACGTTCTGCAGCAAGAAGTTTATCACCTTCAGTACTTGCGATAATGGGCGTGTTCTTTATTTTGGCAGGTCTTTGCGGAAATATTGCGCTAAGACTTGAAATTAACGAGGTTAATGATAAGATAAACGATACTAAAAAGGCTATTGCTCAACTTGATAGCGAAAAAACTGTTCTTGAAGTTGAATTGCAAAGAAGAATATCTTATTCTAATTTGGAATTAGAGGCTGTTCAATTAGGTATGAAAAAACCAACAAAAGATGATGTTACCTATATAAAGGTTAATGATAAAAATGCTGCAAAAATGAAAGATGGAACTATTGTTACATCTGAGTAATAAAGCAGTACAAAAAACTAATATAATAATTTAGCGGAAAGGATACGAGAGTCGAAAAATCGACTCTCGTATTCGGGCTTTGAGAAAAGGCTCAAAATTGCTTAAGGAGGCACAAAATATGGCAAAAAAACCGGGTAAAGTAATGATGCAACGTTCACGTTTTATTATGATATTGGTAATTTTATGCCTTTTTTTAGTGTCGTTTGGTAGCCTTTTTAAAATAATGATTCTTAACGGTGAAAAGTATCAAGGTTTAGCTTCCGAGCAACAACTTTACGATAGTCTTATAACTGCACCTCGTGGCGATATTTATGATAAAAATATGCAAATTTTGGCTACAAGTGCTACCGCTTGGACAGTTTATTTAACACCAAACGGTATACACAAAATAAAAGATGAGGGCGAAAAAGAACTTGTAAAGAAAACAATAGCGGAAAATCTTTCTGAAATTTTAGAGGTTGAGTACGATAAAGTATATGAATACACTCAAAAAACATCGTATTATGTTATTGTTAAAAAGAAAATAGACAAAACTGTTTCGGATAAGGTAAGAAAATTTATTTCCGAAAATAAAAAATTAAATCTTACAAAATATATTGGACTTGATGAAACGACAAAAAGATATTATCCAAATAACTCTTTGGCTTCGGTTGTTCTTGGGTTTGTGGGTTCCGATGACCAAGGTCTTGCGGGTGTAGAAAGTTATTATGATAATGAACTTACCGGCGTTGCAGGTAGAGTAGTTGCCGCTAAAAATGCCGCAGGTACCGATATGCCCTTTACTTATGAAAGGGTAGAGGAAGCACAAAAAGGAAGTTCGTTAGTTTTAACTATTGATTCATATATTCAGCACACCGCGGAAAAATATCTTGATTCGGCTATAGAAGAAAATCAAATTGCCGAACGTGGCGCTGCTGTTGTTATGAATGTAAATACAGGCGCAATTCTTGCTATGGCGGTTAAGGGCGACTTTGATCCAAACGAACCTTTTACGCTTTCTAATGAAGATGAGCAAAGTTTAGCAAGTCTTGTAGATGAAAAAGAAAAATCTACTTTAAGAAGTGAACTTTTGAACCGTCAATGGCGTAATAAAGCCGTTTCTGACACATACGAACCAGGTTCGGTATTTAAAATTATTACCGCAGCAATAGCGATAGAAGAAAATTTGATTAGTAATAGCAATACATTTTATTGTAACGGCGGAACCAGTGTTTCGGGTCAACATTACAGATGTTGGAAAACTGCGGGTCACGGTTCTCAAAACTTGATGCAAGCAATTTCCAATTCTTGTAACCCGGCATTTATTACAATAGGTCAACTTATTGGTGTTCCAACATTTTCAAAGTATTTTAATGCTTTTGGTTTCGCTGAAAAAACCGGTGTTGACTTACCGGGTGAAGCGCGTTCAACATACCACGCACAAGAAAATATGGGTCCTGTTGAATTAACTTCATCTTCTTTTGGCCAAACATTTAATATAACACCTGTTCAACTTATGTCAGCAGTTTCTTCTTGTGTGAATGGTGGTTATTTAATTCAACCCCATGTTGTTGAAAAGGTTTTAGATGAAAACAATAAGGTTGTAAAAACTGCAACAAATTCTTATAAGCGTCAGGTTATTTCTAAAACAACCTCACAGCAAATTCGCGAACTTATGGAATATGTTTCACAAAATGGTGCAAAAAACTCACTTGTTGCAGGATATAGAATAGGTTCAAAAACAGGTACTTCACAAAAGGTTGCTAAAATTCAAGCAACAGGTGACACATACTTATATATTGGTTCTTGCATAACAGTAGCCCCTATTGATAATCCTGAAATTGCGGTTTTTGTTATGCTTGATGAACCTAAAGGCAGTAACTATTACGGTGGCGTAATTGCTGCTCCTGTTAATTCAAAGATTATGTCGGAAGTTTTGCCATATTTAGGCTATCAACCAAGTTATTCCGACGAAGAACTTTCAAAACTTTCTGTAAGTGTTCCAGAAACAAAGGGATTAACCGTTGCCGAAGCAAAAGGAAAGATTACCGCTTCTAAATTAGAATATCAGGTAGTAGGAAACGGTGAAAAGGTTGTTAAACAACTACCCGAAGCAGGAAAAGAAGTATTAAGAGGCGGCATAGTAATACTTTACACCGAAGAAAGTGATAATAAGAATGTGATAGTTCCTAACCTGTTAAATCTTACTGCAAATCAGGTGAATACAGCAGCATCAAAAGCAGGTATAAATGTAGAGTTTTCGGGAAATATCAGTACAAGTGGACTTACATCGTATCGACAAAGTATTCCGGCGGGTGAAAGCGTAGCAGCAGGTACTGTTGTAACAGTTTACTTTAGAGATGATACGGCGGTAGATGGATGATATCTTTAAGGAGAAAAAATGAAACTATATAATTTGATTGAATGCGAAAATTCGTTAAAAGAACTTGAAATAAGCGGAATTACCTGTAACTCTAAAGAGGTAAAAGAAGGTTTTGCGTTTGTTTGTATTAGAGGAAGTAAAGTTGATGGTCATATTTTCGCAAAAGACGCGTTAGAAAAGGGCGCGGCAGTAATTGTTTGCGAAGAAGACCTTGAAATTAAAAATCAAATAATTGTTTCAAATACACATTCGGCATATGCAAAAATGTGTGCTAATTGGTTCCAAAATCCTGCAAAAAGTTTAAAACTTTTAGGTGTAACAGGTACCAACGGAAAAACATCAATAACCTATATGCTAAAAAGTATTTTAGAGTTTTGCGGTTTTAAAACAGGTTTGGTTGGCACAATTCAAAATATGATTGGTCAAGAGGTAATTGAATCTAAAAACACAACACCAAATGCTTACGAGTTAAACGAATTATTTTCTTTGATGAAAGAAAAGGGCTGCGAATATGTAATTATGGAAGTTTCTTCCCACGCGTTAGACCAATGCCGTGTTTACGATCTTGATTTTGATGTAGCAATGTTTACAAATCTTACTCAAGACCATTTGGATTACCATATAACAATGGAAAACTATCTTGAAGCAAAGAAAAAACTTTTTAAGATGTGCAAAACCGCGGTTGTAAATTTAGATGATAAATATGCTGAAGATTTGCTTTTAGATTTGGATTGCAAAAAGGTTACCTATTCAACAGGTAATAATTCTACTTACTCGGCAAACGGTATAAAATATAATCCAACAAGTGTTGAGTACGAATTTGTTAGTAATGATATTATTAAGCATATAAAAGTAAATACAGGCGGAAAATTCACTGTTTATAATTCGCTTTGCGCGTTAGCGTGTGCGGTTGAAAGTGGAATTCCGATTGAAAAAGCGGCAGACGCGCTTAAAAATTTATTTGGCGTTAAAGGTAGGGCAGAGGTTGTTCCTACAGGTAAAGATTTTACAGTAGTCATTGACTACGCGCACACACCTGATGGTCTTAAAAATATTTTAAAAACCTTTAGAGAGTGCGAAAAAAATCGTTTAATAGTATTGTTTGGTTGTGGTGGCGACCGCGACAAAACAAAACGTCCTTTAATGGGTGAAGTTGCGGTAGGTTATGCCGATTATGTAATTGTTACAAGCGATAACCCACGTACCGAAAATCCTACAGATATAATTAACGATATATTAAAGGGTATGAAGGGTGCTGCAACACCTTATGAAGTAATTGAAAATAGAATAGAAGCAATAAAATTTGCTATTTCTATTGCACAAAAAGATGATATAATAGTTTTGGCGGGTAAAGGTCACGAAACCTACCAAATTATTGGTACACAAACAATACATCTTGATGAGCGTGAGGTTGTAGCCGAAGCATTACAATAAAAGGAAGGATTAGTAATGAAAGATTTAACTACTTTAATAGCGGCTTTTGTAGCGTTTGCTGTAACTGCAGCATTAGGTTATATAGTTATTCCTTATTTAAGAAAACTTAAATTTGGTCAAACTATATTAGATATCGGTCCTAATTGGCACAAGGAAAAACAAGGAACACCAACAATGGGCGGTGTTATGATTGTAGCGGGTGTGTTATTTGCTTTGTGCATAGCATTTGCTTATTCGGCGGCTTTTTCAAAACCTTTTACCCTTGAAATGAAGGATAGTTATCGCCTTTCAGTAATGTTGGCAGGACTTTTAATGGCTCTTGCTATGAGTTTTGTTGGGTTTATGGATGACTACATAAAGGTTGTAAAAAAACGCAATTTAGGTCTTACTGCAAGGCAAAAAACTATTATGCAGTTGTTAATTTCAGCTGTTTATTTAGTGACTTTGTCGCTTTCGGGTATGGATACTACCTATATTCCTTTTGTTGGGAATGTTGATATTACAAGCGGTGTAGGATTATTGTTTTGGCCTATTGCTTTAATGTTTATTTATGGTTTTACAAATGCCGTAAATTTGACCGATGGTATTGACGGACTTGCTTCAAGTGTTACTTTAGTAGTTTCTTGTACCTTTATGATGGCTTCAGGTCTTTTGAATATTGCAACAACAAATGTACTTGCAGGCGCTTTAGCAGGTGGTTGTGTTGGTTTTATTTGTTGGAACTCAAAACCTGCAAAGGTATTTATGGGTGATACAGGCTCAATGTTCTTAGGCGGTATGGTTGTTGCTTTATCGTTTGGTATCGGAAAACCAATATTGTTGGTTTTAGCAGGTGTTCTATATTTGCTTGAAGCACTTTCGGATATTATACAGGTTGCATATTATAAGAAAACGAAAAAACGTATCTTTAAAATGGCTCCGCTTCACCACCACTTTGAAATGTGCGGTTGGTCAGAAGAAAAAATCGTTTTTGTATTTTCTTTAATTTCTTTTGTTGGTTGTATTTTGGCAATATTACCTATAGTTTTTAATATTTAGTATTGGGAGGGAAAGGTATGGCAGTAGCGCAAAAGCGTAAACGCAAAAACACTTTTAAAGAGGGTAAAATTGATATTACTTTTTTGTCTTTTGTGTTGATTTTATTAACAATCGGTCTTGTTATGCTTTTTTCTGCTAGTTATGCCTATTCTTACGAATATTACGGTAACAGTTACAAGTTTATAATTCGTCAAGCTCTCTTTGCGGTAATTGGCGTTATAGCAATGCTTTTAATTTCAAGAATTGACTATCACTTTTGGCGAAAATTTGCTTGGCTGTTTTTTGGCGTAGTTATTGCTTTGCTTGTATTCTTACTTGCAGTTCCGCCAATGGTAAGCGGAATGGATGTAAAACGTTGGTTTGCAATAGGTTCGTTTACATTCCAACCTTCAGAACTTGCAAAACTTGCAATCGTTTTATTGTTTTCTTCTTTAATAGCGGCAAACTATAATTTAATGAAAAATTATAAATTTATATTTTTCTTATTGTTTATATTAGGTGTTACAGCGGTTTTAATTGTGTTAGAACCCCACCTTTCTGCAACTGTTTTGGTTGTGTGTATTGGTATAGTTTTATTAGTTGTTGGAGGACTTCCTAAACGATATATTTTTGGCGGTATTGGATTAGGCGCTGTAGGACTTGCAGGAATTATTTTTACAGGCGTTATTAGTTACAGTTCGGACCGCTTTCAATATTGGCTTGACCCTTGGGCAGACCCAACAGGTAAAGGCTTCCAAACTATTCAGTCACTTTTGGCTATCGGTTCGGGTGGTGTTTTAGGTAGAGGAATTGGTCAATCAAGACAAAAATACCTTTGGGTACCTGAACCACATAACGATTTTATTTTCTCAATAATTTGCGAAGAATTGGGAATAATCGGTGCGGTTGTTATTATAATTTTGTTTTGCTTACTCGTTTGGAGAGGCTTTACAATCGCTATGCGTTCAAGCGACAAGTTTGGTTCGCTTATGGCTATAGGCTTAACATTCCAAGTAGGACTTCAAGCAATGCTTAATATTTGGGTTGTTACAAATACAATACCAAATACCGGTATAAGCCTTCCTTTCTTTAGTTACGGTGGTACATCTTTGCTTATTTTACTTGCTGAAATGGGAGTAGTGCTTTCTATCTCACGGTCGGCTAATATTGAAAAAACATAAATTAAAAAGGGGATAAATTATGCGTATTTTATTTGCAGGCGGCGGAACAGCAGGTCATATAAATCCTGCTTTGGCAATAGCGGCGTACATAAAAGAACGCCATCCTAACGCTGAAATTAGTTATATTGGTACTGCTCAAAAATTAGAAGCAAAGTTAGTGCCTGAAAAAGGTTACGATTTTTATACAATCGATGTTGCAGGATTTAAACGCGAACTTTCTCCAAAAGGCATAATGCATAATATAGAAGCAGTTAAAAAGGCTGCGGTTTCTATAAAAAATTCAAAAGAAATTCTTAAAAAAGTAAAACCTGATATCGTTATAGGTACAGGCGGTTATGTAAGTGGTCCTGTGTTACGCGCGGCTCAACAGTTAGGGATAAAGACCGCAATACACGAACAAAACGCATATCCCGGTGTTACAACAAAAATGTTGGCGCCTAAAGCCGATTGCGTTATGCTTGCAATGCCTGAAGCCGAAAAATATTTAAAATTAAAGAACAAGCCTGTAATAACAGGTAACCCTATAAGACAAGAACTTTTAAAAGTTAATAGGGAAGAAGCAAGAAGAATTTTAAATATTGATAATAGACCGCTTATTTTATCTTTTGGTGGATCATTAGGCGCTAAAAAGGTTAATGAAGCGGTGTGTGAACTTATTCGTTGGCATAATGGAAGTGAAAAATTCCATCATATTCACGCTACAGGCAAAGTGGGTTACGAAACCTTTAAAGCATCACTTAAAGATCTTGATTTAAGCGATGAAATTAAAATACGTGAATATATAAATGATATGGATGTTTGTATGGCGGCGGCTGACCTTGTAATTTGCCGTGCTGGTGCTATTACTTTAGCCGAGGTTGGCGCTTGTGGAAAGCCATCACTTTTAATTCCATCGCCTTATGTTGCTGAAAATCATCAGTATCATAACGCGTTAACACTTAAAAAATGCGGCGCGGCTGAGTTGATTGAGGAAAAAGATTTAAGCGGCGAAAGTTTAATTCAAAAGGTTGAATATCTAATTGAGAATAAACCTAAACTTGAATCAATGAGTAAAGCGGCAAAAAAATCTGCAATAATTGATGCAAATGAGCGAATTTATAGCCATTTAATGAAACTTTATACCGCTTAGGCTCAACTCTCGTCAGCCTTAAGTGGCAAAAAACGTATTTTGACATAGTATGAATTGTAAAAAAATCATATTATGAAGGGGTGCGTTTATGTCAAAAATTGTGGTTGGTGGCGGTAATAAATTATTTGGCGAAATAACAGTTCAGGGTGCAAAAAATAGCATATTGCCTATTCTTGCGGGAACTATTCTTTGCAAGAAAAGCGTTATTCATAATTGTCCTGATTTATATGATGTTGAAACTTCGTTTGAAATATTAAACGGTATTGGTTGCAAAACTCAAAAAGAGGGAACAACCGCTTTAATTGATAGCAGCGTCTTGAATGGATATAGCATTCCTGAAGATTTAATGCGAAAAATGCGTTCTTCGGTTGTGTTTTTAGGGGCTATAATTGGCAGATGTAAAAAAGCGGTTATTAGTAGTCCTGGTGGGTGCGAATTAGGGCCAAGGCCGATTGACTTACATATTTCTTCGCTTGAAAAATTGGGCGTTAAGGTAACCGAAGAACACGGATTTATTTATTGTAATGCCGAAGACGGTTTAAAAGGTGCCGAAATTTATTTAACATTCCCAAGTGTAGGTGCTACCGAAAATATAATTTTAGCGGCCGCTACCGCAAAGGGACTTACAGTAATTCATAACGCGGCAAAAGAGCCTGAAATCAGCGATTTGGCGGATTTTTTAAACAGTGCGGGGGCAAGAATTTACGGAAGTGGCTCGGATACTGTTTATATACACGGGGTTGAAACTTTAAACTCAACCGAACATACAGTTATACCAGATAGAATTGTTGCGGCAACTTATATGGCATGTGCTGCTGTAACGGGTGGAAAAATTAAACTTAATAATGTAATGCCTTCGCATATGGTAGCATTACTTTCAACTTTTAGAGAAAGCGGTTGCAGTATAGAAGTTACAGGCAAATCATTAACGGTTTCTTCAAACCAAAGATTGAAGAGAGTACCAACTGTAAGAAGTATGGTATATCCTGCTTTTCCTACTGATGCAGGGCCTGTTGTGATTTCAATGCTTTGCAAGGCGGAAGGCACTTCGGTTTTTGTTGAAAATATTTTCGAAAATCGATTTAGATATGTTGATGAACTAAAAAGATTGGGAGCAAAAATTAAAACCGAAGGTAAAATTGCCGTAATCGAGGGTGTAGAGTCTCTTTCGGCGGCGAACTGTAATTGTACTGATTTGCGTGGCGGTGCGGCGCTTGTGGTCGCGGCGTTGGCGGCTAACGGTAAAACCGAAATTGGTGAAATTACACATATAACAAGAGGTTATGATAATATCACAACAACCTTAAAACAGGTTGGTGCGGATATTGATATTGTTTAAAATTCAATATAAGGAATGATATTGTGAGAAATAACGGCGTACAAGATGAATTTTTGCGAAGACGCATGGAGAGACAAAAAAGGTTAAAAAAACGTAGAGCAATCGGCTTTTTAATATTTACTATAATTTTATTGTTAATTGTTGGCGTTTGTTTGTGCTTTACTGTATTTTTTCCTATTGAAAATATTGCGGTAAGCGGAAGTAAACTTTATACATCCGACCAAATACTTACCGTTTGTGATATAGAAATAGGGGATAATCTATTTGCTATTTCTAAATCAAATATAGAACAAAAATTAAAAAAACAACTTCCCTTTATTGAAAGGGTAGAACTTTCGCGTGATTTACCGGGTGATTTAAAAATAAAGGTAAGCGAAGCGAAGGAGTATGCTGCTATAAAGCAAAAAGGAAGTTATTATATAATAAGTAAAGAAAATTGGGTACTTTCTAAAGAGAAAAAACTGCCTAAAGGTGTTTTTGAAATAAAAATCAAAGATGCGCAGTGTAAGGTTGGTAGCGAAGCCGACCTTACAAATGCAAAAAATATAGATATTTTAAATGAGTTAATTGAGGAACTCGAAAAAAATAAAATCAAAATTGATTATATTGATGTTACAAATAAATTAACCCTTGAGGTTGGGGTGGACGGTAGATTTGTAGTAAATTATGGTAATCCTAATTATTTACCGCAAAAAACAAAACACCTAAAAGAAATGGTTAAAAGCATCGAAAAGGGCGCTTCTGGCAGGATAAATTTAAATATGTGGACAAGTCAAAATACACAAGGAACTTTTGTTAAAGATATGGAATAATAAAAAATATTACAAAATTGTAATAAAACTATTGAAATTTAAAAAATAATGTGTTAATATCATTATATGTGTAGGAAATCTTAATACTAATTTACATAAATACGGAGGAATTTAAAATGGCATTCGAGTTTGCTAATGAACAAACAGATATTGTTCAAATTAAAGTTGTAGGCGTTGGCGGCGGCGGCGGAAACGCTGTTAACCGCATGGTTGAAGCAGGTGTACGTGGTGTAGAATTTGTTGCTATCAATACCGATAAAGCTGCTTTAATTAAATCTTTGGCTAATAAAAAATTACAAATTGGTGACAAAACAACTGCAGGTATGGGCGCAGGTGGTAATCCTAATAATGGACATGCTGCTGCTGAAGAATCACGCGATGAAATCGCAGCTGCTATTCGTGACGCTGATATGATTTTCATTACCGCAGGTATGGGTGGCGGTACCGGTACAGGTGCGGCTCCTATCGTTGCGTCTATTGCTAAGGAACTTGGTATTCTTACTGTTGGTATCGTTACAAAGCCTTTCGGTTTTGAAGGTACAAGACGTATGACTCAAGCTGAAGCTGGTATTGCTGCATTAAGCGAACATGTTGATAGCTTGGTAGTTGTTCCTAACGATCGTCTTAAATTTGTTTCACAAGAAAAGATTACATTTAAAAATGCATTTATCATCGCTGACGATGTTCTTCGTCAAGGTGTTCAAAGCATTTCTGAACTCATTAATATTACAGCACTTGTTAACCTTGACTTTGCTGACGTTAAGTCTGTTATGGCTGACGCTGGTTATGCTCATATGGGTGTTGGCGTTGCTACCGGTCGCGATAAGGCTGAACAAGCTGCAAGAGCTGCTATCAATAGCCCACTTATCGAAACTTCAATGGAAAATGCTCGTGGCGTAATCATCAGCATTACCGGTTCTGAAGATATCGGTCTTGAAGAAGTTGAAATGGCTGCTTCTATCGTTAAGGAAATGGCTCATCCAGATGCTAATATCATTTGGGGTGCTCAACTTGACGAAAATCTTGAAGATACAATCCGTGTAACTGTTGTTGCAACAGGTCTCGGTGACGATAAGAAAGAAGAAAAGAATAACGATTTAGCTTCTATCTTAGGTTCTTCAGTTGATGATGATGAATCATACAACGATGTTATGAGCTTTTTCAATAAAGACTAATTAAAACCTTTTTAACCGCTGTCTTTTGACGGCGGTTTTTATTTGCTTTAAATACTTGACAAAAGTATTTTGAAATGGTATTATACATTGGTAAACCTATGATTAAGAGTAAGTAGTTTATCCTAAACTTTTAGAGAGCAGTTGTTGGTGGGAATGCTGTAGTGTAAGGTAATATGAATGGACTTATGAGGGCGGCCGAAAGCGCTTTGCGTTAGTAGTAGCTGACGGGTTTCACCCGTTATAGTGAAAGGTATATGGAGTATACTGTGAGTGGGTTTATCTAATTTGGGTGGTACCGCGGAATTTTTAAATTTCGTCCCAAGTGTCTTAATAGATACTTGGGATTTTTTTGTTAAAGAGGGAATTTTAATGTTTATTTTTTCTAAACGATGGCGTATTATTTAATTTTCTAACAATATAAATGTTTTAAGGAGAATTATTATGATATATAACAATGTAAATTTTGATACTTATTTTAAGGAATATCCTGATAAGGATGGTTATTTTGGTAAATATGGCGGTTGCTATATTTCCGAAGATTTGAAAAAGGCAATGGAAGAAATCACCAACGCTTATTTTACTATTTGTAAATCTCGTAAGTTTATTGCCGAACTTCGTAGAATTCGTAAAGAATTTCAGGGCAGACCTACACCTATTAGCCACCTTGAAAGACTTTCGAATAAATATGGCGATGTTCAACTTTATGTTAAGCGTGAAGATTTAAACCATTCAGGCGCACATAAATTAAATCACTGTATGGGTGAAGCGTTACTTGCTAAATATATGGGCAAGAAAAAGCTTATTGCTGAAACAGGCGCCGGTCAACACGGTGTTGCTTTAGCTACTGCGGCGGCTTATTTTGGCCTTGAATGTGATATTTATATGGGTACTGTTGATATTGCAAAACAAGCACCAAATGTGGCTCGTATGAAGATTTTGGGCGCAAATGTTATTGAGGTAACCCACGGCCTTGCAACACTTAAAGAGGCTGTTGACGCGGCTTTTGAGGCATATGCAAAAGAATATAAAGACTCTATTTACTGTATCGGTTCTGTTTTAGGACCACACCCATTCCCAATGATGGTACGCGACTTCCAAAGTGTAGTTGGTATTGAAGCGAGAGAACAATTTATCGAAATGACAGGCGAGTTGCCTGATGCGGTTGTTGCTTGTGTTGGTGGCGGTTCTAATGCGGCAGGTATGTTTGCAGGATTTTTACACGACCCTGTTGATATCTATGGTGTTGAACCTTTGGGTAGAGGCGAAAAATTAGGTGACCACGCCGCAAGTCTTAAATATGGCACTGAGGGTATAATGCACGGCTTTAATAGTATTATGCTTAAGGATGAAAATGGCGAACCTGCACCTGTATATTCAGTTGCAAGTGGTCTTGATTATCCTTCTTCAGGCCCTGAACACGCGTTTTTACACGATTTAGGTAGAGTTAATTACGATGTAATTAACGATGAAGAAACTATTGACGCCTTCTTTGAACTCTCTCGTTTAGAAGGTATTATTCCTGCTATTGAAAGCGCTCACGCGGTTGCTTATGGTATAAAACTTGCTAAAAAGATGGGTAAAGGTTCGGTTCTTATTAACCTTTCAGGTAGAGGCGATAAGGATATGGATTACGTTATCCAAAATTATGGTATTAGATAATAAAATTTAAAAGTTTTACTTGACTTTATTTGCGACTTTTAGTATAATACAAAGGTCGCAAATAATTTTGCTGCTATGGCTCAGGAGGTAGAGCGCATCCTTGGTAAGGATGAGGTCACCAGTTCGACTCTGGTTAGCAGCTCCAGAAAAAGAAAGACACGCGAGAGCGTGTCTTTTCTTTTTCAACTAAATCCACCCTTTCGGGTGGGTGAAATATTACTTCGCAATGTGAAATCCTCACTTCGTTCGGATGAAATCGCTGCGGCGGTGGGTGGATTTAATTTCATCTGCGCAGCAGATTTCATCAAAGTTTTGCTTTGATTTCACCGTGCGTAGCACGATTTCATTAACTCTTGTCCCTTTACCGCTTTTATGCTATAATACACATAGGCGGTGATGGTATGAGTAAAAATAATAAAGCCCATAAAAAAGAAAATGATTACATAAAAGATTTCACAGAATTTCAAAATAATATGTATAATCCGGGACATTATGTTGGCACCGGTAAAGTACCGCCAACAGTTTCTGCACCCGGCAACGCAATGCCTATGGCTGTAATGTGCATTTTTGCGGCAATTTTTTGGGCGGTGTTTGGGTTGTGTTTGTTTTTTTCTGATGCACGTATTGCATTTTTTAGCTTAATTAAATCTGACATTGCAAATAAAATTATTGCGCTAATAATAATGTTGGCAATATCATTGTTTTTTGTATTTTTGGGTCTTGGATATCTCAGGAAATTTAAGAGATATTATAAACAAAAGACTTTTAAAAAGTAAATAAGCAAAAATATTCCTATTAATTTGTAAAAGGTATACTAAACTAAAAGTAGGAGATGATTATATGAAATGTCCTTATTGTCAAAAAGAAATGGAGGAAGGATATGTTCCTTTTAATTCTCCCTTTGTTTTAAAATGGGTTTCTTTGGTTAATAAGCAAAAAATTAGAATTTCGGATAAATTAAAATGGTCTGAAGTGGCAAAAATTAAAAACATACATTATTGTAAGAATTGCAATGTATTTATCAAGAAAATCTAAGGTTTTCAGAGCCCTTTCATTCGTTTCATTAAGTTCAAAACACCC
>JAZNCS010000057.1:0-5323 GCA_045587685.1 Acutalibacteraceae bacterium | reverse complement strand
ATGCCACAGGATATTTGGATCACAGATACCTCTTTCCGCGACGGTCAACAGTCGGTAGAGCCTTACACCACTAAGAATATCGTAGATTTGTTTAAGTTGATGTCGCGCCTGAGCGGTCCTTACGGTATCATTGGTCAAACCGAATTCTTTGTCTACAGTCAAAAAGACAGAGAAGCTTTGCAAAAGTGTCAAGAACTCGGACTTAAATTTCCCGAAATTACTACTTGGATTAGAGCGACTAAAGAAGACTTTAAACTTGTTAAGGATTTAGGAATTCGCGAAACAGGTATTTTGGTTTCTTGTAGTGACTATCATATTTTCAAAAAGTTAAAAATGTCTCGTAAACAGGCAATGGATTCATATTTAGCGGCTGTTTCTGAAGCGTTTGAAGCGGGTGTTATGCCTCGTTGCCATCTTGAAGATATAACCCGTGCGGATTTTTACGGTTTTGTTGTTCCGTTTGTGAATGAACTTATGAAAATGTCTCGTGATGCAGGTATTCCTGTAAGAATTCGCGCTTGTGATACAATGGGTTATGGTGTACCTTATCCTGAAGTTGTTTTACCAAGAAGTGTTCCTGGTATTATTTACGGTTTACAGCATTACTCCGATGTTCCAAGTGAAATGCTTGAATGGCACGGACATAATGACTTTTATAAAGCAGTTGCTAATGCTTCTACTGCTTGGCTTTATGGTGCTTCCGGTGTTAACTGTTCACTTTTGGGTATAGGTGAGAGAACAGGTAATGTGCCACTTGAAGCAATGGTAATGGAATACGCTTCTTTAAGAGGTTCTTTTGATGGTATGGACCCAACAGTAATTACCGAAATTGCTGAGTTCTTTAAATATGAAATGGGTTACACTATTCCACCAATGACACCTTTTGTTGGTAGAAATTTTAATGTTACTCGTGCGGGTATTCACGCCGACGGTCTTTTAAAAGATGAAGAAATTTATAATATTTTTGATACTAAAAAGATTTTAAATCGTGCAGCATCGGTTTCTATTAGTAAAACAAGCGGATTAGCCGGTATTGCTTATTGGATAAATGAAAATTATTGTTTGTCGGGCGATAAAGCAATAAGTAAAAAAGACCCATTAGTTATTGCACTTAAGGAATGGGTTGATAGAGAGTATGAAGATGGCAGACAAACTGCACTTTGTAATGATGAACTTGAAGCAAAGATTAATGAACTTTCAGGCGATAGATTTAAGGAGGTAAATTTATGTTAGAACACAAAACAAAATCCTTGGCAGACCAAGTTTTTGAACACATTGAAAATGCAATTTTGGTTGGTAAATATGGGCGCGATGAAATTCTTACCGAATCAAAATTATGTGCTGAACTTGGCGTTAGCCGTACTCCAATTAGAGAAGCTTTGCGCCGTTTAGAGCAAGAGCATTTAATCGAAGAAACAACAAAAGGAATTTTAATTGTTGGTATTTCCGAAAAAGATTTGAATGATATTTTTCTTATCCGTGAAAAAATTGAAGGTTTGGCGGCTTCTTTGGCTGCGCAAAATCGTACAAAGGAACAATTAGAAGAATTGCGCGAGGCGTTAGAACTGCAAGAATTTTATTTAAGTAAAAATGATGCTGACCATATTAAAACAATGGATAATATGTTCCATAAAACACTTTATAAACTAACAGGAAGTATGGCTTTTTATGATACTTTGATGCCTTTGCACAAGAAAATTCAAAAGTATCGTATGGTGGCAGTTGAAAATAAAAGTCGTGCTTTTGACTCTGTTGTTGAGCATCGTAAAATTTTTGATGCCATTGAGAAAAAAGATTGCGAATTAGCGAATAAATACGCCTGTGAGCATGTGTTAAACGCTTATAATCACATAATGCGAAAGGACTAATAAATAATGGGTTATACAATTGCACAAAAAATCATTAAGGCTCATATGTTAAGCGGAGATATGACCGTTGGTAGTGAGGTTGCTTTAAAAATAGACCAAACTTTAACTCAAGATGCTACAGGAACAATGGCTTATCTTGAGTTTGAAACAATGGGTTTAAAGAGGGTTAAAACTGAAAAAAGTGTTGCTTATATTGACCATAACACTTTGCAATCGGGTTTTGAAAATGCTGATGACCACCGTTATATTCAGTCGGTTGCTAAAAAACACGGCATTTATTTTTCAAGACCAGGAAACGGAATTTGTCACCAAGTTCATTTAGAGCGTTTTGGCAAACCGGGTAAAACACTCATCGGTTCTGATAGCCACACCCCAACAGGCGGCGGTATCGGTATGCTTGCAATGGGTGCGGGTGGTCTTGATGTTGCGGTTGCAATGGGCGGCGGCGCATATTATATAACAATGCCTAAAATGTATAAGGTAAACCTTACAGGTAAGTTAAGACCATTTGTTAGTGCAAAAGATATAAGCCTTGAAATACTTCGTATATTGTCTGTTAAAGGCGGAGTTGGTGCAATTATAGAATGGGGCGGCGAAGGTATAAAAACCCTTTCAGTGCCTGAAAGAGCGACTATTACTAATATGGGTACTGAACTTGGTGCTACAACCTCTATTTTCCCATCTGATGAAATTACAAAAGCGTTTTTGGAAGCTGAGGGTAGAGGGGAAGATTATGTAGAACTTTCAAGCGACCCTGATGCTGAATATGATAGAATTATTGACATCAATCTTTCCGAACTTGAACCTTTAATTGCTTGTCCTCATAGCCCTGATAATATTGTTCCTGTCGCTTCTTTAAAGGGCATAAAAGTTGACCAAGTTTGTATTGGTTCTTGTACTAATTCTTCACTTTTAGATATGTTAAAGGTTGCGGCTTTGCTTAAAGGTAAAGTTATTGATCCATCAGTTAGCCTTTCAATTTCACCAGGTTCTAAACAGGTGCTTAAAATGTTGGCTGATTGCGGTGCGCTTACTGATATTCTTTCAAGCGGTGCAAGACTTTTAGAGTGTGCTTGTGGCCCTTGTATTGGTATGGGCTTTTCTCCAAATTCTGCGGGTGTTTCACTTCGTACATTTAACCGTAATTTCTTAGGTAGAAGCGGTACTGCCGATGCGGGAGTATATCTTGTTTCTCCCGAAGTTGCGGTTGCGGCAGCTCTTACAGGCGAGATTACTGACCCTAGATTATTGGGCGAAATGCCAACTATTTCTATGCCTGAGAAATTCCTAATTGATGACACTGCTGTGATTGAACCTGCAAGTGAAGATGAAGCGGCTAATGTTGAGATTTTAAGAGGTCCAAATATAAAACCTTTCCCTGAATCTTTACCACAAACCGATAATTTATCTGCAGAGCTTGTTTTAAAGGTTGGCGATAATATTACTACTGACCATATTATGCCTGCAGGTGCTAAAATTTTGCCTTACCGTTCAAATATTCCGCACCTTTCACAATTCTGCTTTGGTGTATGTGATACTACATTCCCTGAACGTGCAAAAGCTTTGGGACAAAGTATTATTGTTGGCGGTAGCAACTATGGTCAAGGTTCTTCCCGTGAACACGCGGCGTTGGTGCCTATGTATTTAGGGGTTAGAGTTGTAATTACTAAGAGTTTTGCAAGAATTCACGTTGCAAACCTTATAAATGCCGGTATTATGCCTTTAACTTTTAAAAATGCCGATGATTATGATAAACTTAAAGTGGGCGATACTTTGAGTCTTTCAAATGTATTTGCCGGTATGGACAAAGGTGAAATAATCCTTAAAAATGAAACAACTAATGAGGAATATACATTGGTTTGTTCATTTACCGAAAGACAAAAAGCAATTTTAAAAGCGGGTGGACTTCTCGCCTTTACAAAGGAAGGTAAATAAATGGAACAGTATATAAATAGTGCTGTCGAGCATTTTCGAACCCTTTTAGAAGAACAAATTGCCCGTCAGCAAAGAATGGAAAAAGAGACTGGTGCTGTAGATTACTCAAAACTTAAAAAAATAGTTATCGGTGTTTGCGGCGGCGATGGTATTGGTCCTATTATTTCTAAAGAAAGTATTCGTATTTTAGAATTTCTTTTAAATGATGAAATTAAAAGCGGCAAGGTTGAACTTAAATTTATTGACGGTTTAACTATTGAAAACCGTATGGAAAAAAATAAGGCTATTCCCGATGATGTTTTGGCTGAAATTAAGTCTTGTAACGTAATCTTAAAAGGACCGACAACCACATTAAAGGGTGGCACACTTGAAAGCGCTAATGTTGCAATGCGCCGTGAATTAGACCTTTATGCTAATGTGCGCCCTGTGTGTGTGCCGGAACTAAATATTAACTGGACGTTCTACCGCGAAAATACCGAGGGTGAATATGTTTTAGGTAGCAAGGGTATTGATATTCCTGACACTTTGGCTTTTGATTTTAAGGTAACAACAAATGCGGGAACAAAGCGTATTTGTCGCGCCGCATTTGAGTATGCAAAGAAGAACGGAAAAACTAATGTTGCTATTGTTACAAAGGCTAATATTATTAAGAAAACTGATGGTAAGTTCACCGAAATTGCCCACGAAATTGCTAAAGAATACCCCGAAATAAATGCGGAAGATTGGTACATTGATATTATGACCGCTAACCTTATTAATGAAGGTTTGCGCTCTAATTTTCAGGTGTTTGTAATGCCTAATCTTTACGGTGATATTTTAACTGATGAAGCAGCGCAAATCCAAGGCGGTGTAGGAACGGCGGGTAGCGCTAATATTGGTGATAAATATGCTATGTTCGAGCCAATTCACGGCTCGGCACCTCGCTTAATAGAATCAGGTAGAGGGGAATATGCTAATCCTACAAGTATGTTAAAAGCCACCGAAATGATGTTAAGACACATTGGTTTTATAGAAAAAGCAAATACCCTTAATAAAGCATTAACTATTTGTACCGAAAGTGAAAAGAAAATAGTTGTTGATGACACAGAAAACAGCGCAACCTGTTCACAATTCGGCGATTACTTAATGGAAACAATTAAAAATATTTAAATTAAATAGCACCAAGGTTGAAAACACCTTGGTGCTACTATTATATAAAAATATCGAGTGTTCAAAACTGATTTAAGTTTTGAACACTCGACTGGTGCGGGTGACAGGACTTGAACCTGCACGCTAAAGCGCTAGCTCCTAAGGCTAGTGCGTCTGCCAATTCCGCCACACCCGCATATTAAAAATAAATAAGTAATTTATTACAAATCCAAGAAGTATTTTACCTCAAATTCTTCTAAAAGTCAAGCGAATTATAGATGAGATTTTTTCTTTATATTTTAATATCTTTAAGATATGTTTTAAAAGCAAACTAAGTTTTGTAATATATTCGGATTTCATTTACAAAAACACAAAATTGTGTTATAATAATA
>JAZNCS010000056.1:0-3496 GCA_045587685.1 Acutalibacteraceae bacterium | reverse complement strand
ATATTTAATATTATAATAAATTATATATTATTATGCACGGAAGGTAAAAATAAATGATTAAAATAAAGAATATTACAGCCATTTTTTTAGCTGTATTGCTTTTGATTGTAACAACATTTGAAACTAATATTTTTACTGTTTCTGCTGAGACTGTAAAAATTGGTATAATTTCTGCAACCGATGTAAGAATTAGAGCAGATGCTTCAACAAATTCTCAAATTCTTGATAAGGTTTCTAATATTACAACAACCGTTATTGATGAAAAACAGGGAACCGATAATTCATATCTTTGGTACAAAGTAACTTTTGTAAGTAAAGGTTCTGAATATGCAACATCAGGAACCACAATAACCGGATATGTTCGTGAGGACCTTATTACTGTAACTACATATAGTACAAGTGTTGATTTTGAAGAATCTCTTAAAGCATTCCCTGAAAGTTATCATCAAAGTTTACGTACTTTACATTCAATTTATCCAAATTGGAAGTTTATTGCCGATGAAATTTCAATTACATTTGATGAAGCCGTTGATTTAGAGTACAAACCGGGTGTTAAACTTGTCGAGGCAAATCAAGGTTTATCTTGGCGTTCTATGCAAAAAGGTTGTTATGATTGGGATACGGGCAACTATATTTTACACGATGGAAGTCGTTGGTATGGTGCTTCTCGCGAAGTTATTGAATATTATATGGATCCTCGTAATTTCCTTGATGAAACCGGAATATATATTTTCTTAAAACAAGGTTATGATCCTACTGTTGATTATACCGAAGGTGTTAATAAAATTATTGCAGGAACTTTCCTTGAAAATGGTTATTCGGATGAAAATGACACCCAATATAACGGTTCTTATACACAAGTAATTATTGAAGCAGGTAGACAGTCAGGTGTTTCGCCTTATGTTTTAGCATCAACAATCCGACAAGAACACGGCGTTGACGGCACATCACTTTCAAATGGTATTGTTTACAATAATACTACCGTTTATAATTTCTTTAATTACGGCGCAAGTGGTGTAGGCGATGCTGTCTTAACTAACGGAGCTGCTTACGCTTACAATTCGGGTTGGACAACCCGTTCAGCATCAATTATCGGCGGCGCTAAAAAATATGGCGATGGTTATGTTAGTGTAGGACAAGATACATATTTTTATAAAAATTATAATATAATTAATCCTAATAAAATTAACCATCAATATGCTCAAAATGCGGGTGATTCACTCTCATCGGCAAAGAGTTTGAAAAAAATTTATTCTGATCAGCATAATTGGGAATTAATATTTAGAATTCCTGTTTATAAGGATAATTCTTTACCTGAAAAGGTTTCGGAATTTCCTCCACAAAATAATAACCAAAACAATTATTATTTTAACAATATTGTAGTTGAAGGTCTTTCACCAACATTTACTCGTTACAATTACGAATATGCTCTTCAAATTGATGGAGATACAAGTGTTTACGTTGAATTACCCGCAACCGCTTCACTTGCTTCACCCACGTCTTACACTTTAAGTCAAGGTGAAAACAAAATTACGCTTTCGGTCAAAGCACAAACAGGGTATACAAACGATTATACAATATTTGTTAATGCAAATAACAGTTGTACTTTAACAATAACTACGGATAAACCGATAACTCCGTCTCCTGATACACCACAACCCCCAAATCCTGATACGCCACAACCAACACCAACGATTTTAAGAGGCGATTCTAACTGTGATGGTTCTGTATCTTTGAGTGATTTATCAAATGTAAGGTTACACCTTTTAGGTACTATTACACTAACAGGTGATAAATTCAAAGGTGCTGATACTAATAATGACGGCAAAATTTCAATAAGTGACCTTAGTAACATTAGGTTGCACTTACTTGGTACAATTAATCTTAATAAAGAGGGCTAAATAATGAAAAAATTCTTATCTTTACTTTGTGTTATTACAATTTTTTTTACTTTGTTTTCTATAACAAATGTAAATGTTTCTGCTGCATCAACTTCTTTAAGCGTTAGTTCTGACAATGTTGAAATAGGAGAACAAGTTTCTGTTACTGTTGTACTTCAGAACGACACTGAAATGATCGATGCTACTTGTGTAATTTATTATGAC
Organism: Acutalibacteraceae bacterium; assembly: GCA_045587685.1. Classification (GTDB taxonomy): domain Bacteria; phylum Bacillota; class Clostridia; order Oscillospirales; family Acutalibacteraceae; genus UBA737. Next base: position 1,391 of record JAZNCS010000056.1, on the reverse strand, counting down.
CAAGAAATTTTAAAGTATGATTCGGGCGATGCTTCAGGTGGAGCCGGCGTACTTAAATTTGTTTCTGATAAAAGCGCTTCAAGTTATACAATTTCTTTAAAATTTACTTCAATAGCAGTTGGCAAAGCATCAATAGAAGTAAAAGATTGTGTTTGCACTTATTTAGGTGATGGAGAAGCTAAAGAACTTCCTTTTGATGGTAAATCAACTGAAGTTAAAGTTTACGACAAAATTCTTTCAAGTAATGCTGATTTAAAGAAACTTTCTTTAAGTAAAGGTACTTTAGCTCCTAAATTTTCAGCAAGTGTAACTTCCTACATTGCTACTGTTGATTACGATGTAACAAAATGTACAATTTATGCTACTGCCGCTGATTCAAAGGCACTTAATATAAAAGGTTCTGGTGTTAAATCCTTAAAAGTTGGCAACAATACATTTGTTGTAACCGTTACAGCACAAAGCGGTATTACTAAAGATTACACAATTGTTATTAAACGTGAAGAAAAAGTTGAAGATACTACTTCAGAACCTACCGATACCGAAACACCCGAAAACCCATATTTAGCAGTTATTGATGATCAAAATTACATTATTGCTACCGATATTTCTTCGGTTAAAATGTTAAGTGGTTTTACTGCAACTGTTGTTGATTATAATGGTGTTCAAGTTGGAGCCGCTGTTGACAGTGAAAATAACTATACAATTTTTTACTTATCAGCCGAAGGCACTTCAACATTAACTCCTTATCTTTACAATGTAACAGATAATAGTTTTGTTAAATTAAATTATATTACACAAGGCTCTTATGATTATCTTTTAGTAGATTTTCCTCAAGAATATGAATTTCCAAAAGGTTTTTCAGCTTCAAATGTAACTATTGGTGAAAATACTTATGATTGCTATATTAGTGATGCAACCGGTATGGATGATTTTTCGTTCTTCTATTGTTACGTAAATGGTGAATATGGTATCTATAGATATGACAGTCGTGAAAATATACTTCAACGTTCACCTGATGTTCAACTTGTTTTATCTGAGGTTCCTAACAAACAAAATGATACTGTTGTAGACAAGTTTGCTTCATTGTCAACTAATAGTAAAGTTATTTTAATTGCTATAATTGTTATTATAATTGCTGTAATTACTTTATTTGTATTGTTTATCATTAGTTTATTTAAAAAAGTTGATACTTTAGAGGCTGAAATTAACGAAGATTTTGATTTTAATGAAACTGAAATTGAAGATGAAACTCAAGAAGATATCGAAGAAACTGAAGACGAAGACTTTTAATAATTAATGTGAAAAAACTGCCTCAAAATCAAATTTGGGGCAGTTTTAATTAGAAGCATTTTTTAAAATAAATTTTCATAAATTAATTTTGGTGATTGTAT
>JAZNCS010000055.1:0-24975 GCA_045587685.1 Acutalibacteraceae bacterium | reverse complement strand
AGAGAGCGTAAATATATGGCGCACAGTATTTTAATTGCAAGAAACGGTAAAGTTTGTTCCGAAGAATACTATGAACCATTTAAACAAGATGAACCTCATCGTATGTATTCAACAAGTAAATCCTTTGCTGCTACTGCTATTGGTATGCTTGAAGGCGAAGGTAAATTAAATATAAACGACAAGTTTATTAAATATTTCCCTGAAAGAATAGATGATTGCAAGGACGAATTTTTGCTCAAAACTACTATTCGCGATTTGCTTGTTATGTCTACCCCATTTAAAATCGGTGCTACATATTCTTTCTTCCGTAACGATTGGTTAGATAGCTTTTTCAATACCAAAACAACAAGACCTTCGGGTACGTTCTTTATGTATGATACCTCTGCTTCGTTTATTCTTGGCGTTATTGCTGAAAGAGTTGCAGGAAAGCCTTTGATGGATTACTTGTGTGATAATCTTATTTCTAAAATAGGCGGTTCTAAAAAACTCAAATGCATTAAATCACCTGATGGATTACCTTGGATGGGTTCAGGTGTACTTTGTACCACACGTGATTTAGCTCGTATGGGTCAAATTTACTTGCAAAAAGGTGAATTCGAGGGTGAACAGTTAATTCCAAGACAGTACGCCATTGACGCTACTTCTTACCAAATAGACTGCAACACTGGCGGTTGGTTACTCCCTGCAGAAGGCTATGGTTACGGTTATCAAATTTGGCTTTGCCAAAAAGACTGCTTTGCATTTAAGGGTATGGGCGGTCAGTTTGTTATCGTTAGCCCTAAATACAATTTGCTTATGGCAGGTACTGCCGATGTTCAGGGCAATTCCGTAGGTTATAACCTTATGTTTGATTTGTTTTATGATGAACTTTTAGCACCTCTTGAAGAAAAAAACTGTGAAAGTTTACCTGAAAATAAAGAAGCTTTCGCTTCGCTTAAAGCTGAAATTGACAAACGTGAATGCCCTATTCCTATAGTTGGCGAAAAGTCAAGTCCTTTTGAAGAAGAATATTTAGGCAAAACTTATACCTTCGAAGAAAATGTAATGCAATTTGAAAGTCTTTCAATAAATAAAAAGGCTGATGGTATTTATTGTATGAAATACTTTACCCGCGGCGAAGAAAAGGAAATCACCTTTAAAATGGGTGAATACCTTATCGGTACTTTCCCTGAAAAGCATTACGACGGCGACTTAATAAATCTACCTATTGGCAGAGAATATCGTTCTATGTCTGCTGCTCTTTGGACCGAACAAAGAAAACTTGTCATTCGTACATATATCATTGATGAATATCTTGGCAATATGACTACTACTCTCGCATTTAAAGGCGATACTGTTACTGTTCGAAACAGTAAGACCGCAGAACACTTCCTTGATGAATATCCGGGAATCGCAGTAGGTTACCTTAAAAAATAACTTTTTAGGATAAAAAAATGAAAGAAATTTATATTTTGCTTACAAAGTCTGGCACTTACGTATCAAAATTGATAAACTTATTCACTTCAGATAAATACACCCATGTTTCAATATCTTTTGATGAAAATTTAGTACCTTTGTACGGTTTTTCAAGAAAGTATGTCCATTTCCCATTACCGGGTGGACTTAAACTTGAGCCATTGGATGATGGGCTTTATAAAAAATACTCTAATATGCCTTGCGCACTTTATAAATTAGAGGTTTCTGAAGAAGTTTTTTGCGCTGCTAAAGACAGGGTTGAAAAAATGATGAAAACTGCAAACAAATACAGTTATAATGTTTTAGGTGTACTTTTTTGTGGTTTAAAAATCCCTTTTCCGCGAAAATCTAAATATTTTTGTTCGGAATTTGTAAGTAAAATTTTAACTCAAAGTAACGCTTTGAAACTACCAAAACCCCCTTCCCTTATGAGACCTATTGATTACACAACTCTACCACAACTTGAGTGTATTTACGAGGGAAAACTTAATGAATTAAAAATAAAAATAACCGCTTAAAAAGCGGTTATTTTTTTATATTCTGTATTTTCTTTTTCAAAACAAACCGAAATTATATAATCTTTGTAATTAAAAGTAGAAATTTTTGCATTTTCGATTACACAAAAAGTATTAAGTCCACCTTTTAAACCAACGCCTTCTTGCTTTAAAAAGGCTTCTTTTTTGGTCCAAATTTCAAAAAAACGGATAGTACTTTCCCCTATGTATTCAGCTTCCGCTTTTGTAAAGCGTTTTTTAATACGCATATCTACTTCACGAATTTTTTCGGCATCAACACCAACACTATAATCCGAAACAGCAATTACCAAAAGCCCATCAGTGTGCGAAATATTAAAATTTATTTCAGGTTTTCCTTCTATATAAGGTTTACCTTTTTCACCATTTTTAAAGGCAATATCCTCACCAAAAAGTTTTTTTAAAAAATGCCTTGCTTTAAGCGAGGCATTTTCATTTTCTTTAACGTTTATTAAATATACTTTATTCATTTTTTCACAAATGGAGGATGAAGTTTATCTTTATCCGAAAGTTTCACTTCAAAATCTTCGCCAAACGGCCATTCAATACCAATTTCAGGGTCGTTCCACATAAGGCCACCCTCATCGTTTGGGTGATAATAGTCATCTACCTTATACACAAACTCCGCCTCATCCGAAAGAACAACAAAACCGTGCGCAAAACCTTTTGGAATGAAAAATTGGCGTTTGTTTTCAGCCGAAAGGATAACACCCTCCCACTTACCATAGGTAGCGCTTCCTTCACGAAGATCAACCGCAACATCAAAAACTTCGCCCTTAATACAACGAACTAATTTTGATTGAGGATAATTTATTTGATAATGAAGACCTCTTAAAACACCTTTTGTTGACATTGACTGATTATCTTGAACAAAATCAACAGTAATACCGCCTTTTATAAAATCTTCTTTTTGATAGGTTTCCATAAAATATCCGCGGCTATCACCATAAGCGGTAGGCTCAACAATCATAACCCCATCAATAGAGGTCTTTATAAAGTTAAACTTACCCATTAAATTTCCTCCTTAGCGGAATACATTTTATCATAATATTTCAAGTATTCGCCGCTTGTTACGTTTTCCATCCATTCCATATTTTCAAGGTACCATTTTAAAGTTTTCTTAATACCAACTTCAAAACAGGTTTCAGGATACCAACCAAGTTCATCCTTAATTTTTTGTGGGTCAATACCATAACGGCGGTCGTGGCCTTTACGGTCAGTAACATGCTTAATCATATGTTCGCCAACAGTAGCATCAACATTTTCTTTAATGTATTCAATAATTGATTTAACAATGAAAATATTCGGCTTTTCATTGTGACCGCCAACATTGTAAACTTCGCCTAATTTACCATCTCTTATAACCATATCAATCGCTTTACAATGGTCTTCAACATAAAGCCAGTCGCGAATTTGCATACCGTCACCATAAACAGGCAAATCTTTATGTTTTAAGGTATTATTCATAATAAGAGGAATAAGTTTTTCAGGGAATTGATAAGGACCATAGTTATTAGAACATCTTGTAATGTTAATTGGGAACTTGTAAGTATCGCCAAAAGCTTTTACAAAAAAGTCAGCAGAAGCCTTTGAAGAAGAATAAGGTGAATGAGGGTCAAGCGGAGTAGTTTCCATAAAATAACCTGTTTCACCTAATGAACCATAAACTTCATCGGTAGAAACTTGCAAATACTTAACGCCTTCTTTATATTGGTCATCACCAATAGTCCAAGCGTTTTTAGCACATTGAAGCATATTAACTGTACCTTCAACATTTGTTTTAACAAATATTTCAGGATTTGAAATACTACGGTCAACGTGGCTTTCAGCAGCAAAGTTTACTACATAATCAACCTCGTTTTCCTCGAAAATTTTAGTTATTGCCTCACGGTCGCAAATGTCTGCTTGAACAAAAGTATAACGAGGATTGTTTTCAACACTCTTAAGATTTTCAAGGTTACCTGCATATGTTAAAGCATCAACATTTATAATCTTAATATCATCATACTTACTTAACATATACATTACAAAATTAGAACCGATAAAACCGGCACCGCCTGTTACTAAATAAGTTTTCATTTTTAGTCCTCCACCTTTGAAATATATTCTTTAAGCGCAATTTCCCAATCACGCATTTCATTTCCTACTCCACACTCAAGCGCCAAATTGCGTAGTGACGAATACTTTGGCCTCTTTGTTGGGCTTGGATATTCTTCGGAAGTACAAGGATTTACAACACAATCTATTCCCGAATATTCCACTATTTTTTTAGCAAAATCATACCAAGAACATTCCCCTTCGCCCGTACAATGATAAATACCATAATCATTAGTAGTGCAAAGTTTTAAAATATGATATGCTAAGTCGTTAGCGTTTGTAGGATTACCTCGTTGGTCGTTAACTACCTTTATGCTCTCATTAGCTTTTGCGATTCTTCTTATCGTTTTAACAAAGTTTTTACCTTTATAACCATAAAGCCAAGAACTTCTAACAACAAAACTTTTTTTGCAAAAACTTAATGCATATTTTTCACCTAAAGCCTTAGATGCGCCATAAACACTTTGAGGATTAACCAAATCCCATTCAACATAAGGCTTTTTGCTATTACCGGCAAAAACATAATCTGTAGAAACGTGGATAAACTTTGCTGAAACACTTTCTGCCGCCAAAGCAAGATTTCTTACACCCGCCGAATTAACTTTGAAAGCAGTTTCATAATCAGTCTCACAACCATCAACATTAGTCATAGCCGCACAGTTTATAATAACATCTACTTTTTTATTTTCAACGAAACTTAAAACCGCATTTGTATCAGTAATATCTAAATCTTCAATATCAACAGGAATTATTTCACTGCCAATAATTTCCTTAGGTATTTCTCCGATTTCACTTTTTCCGGTTTTAACAATCGTGCAAATTTCGTTACCTAACTGACCATTACAGCCTGTTACCAAAATTTTCATTGAGTTTTCCTCCATTTTTCAACTTCAACGATAACACTGTATAGACAAACGTGTACTTGATTTTCATACGCCGTCTAACTACCAATATTTACACTTAAATTTATTATATACTATTTAATTATTTTTTTCAATAATTACTTTATCTTTTATATATTTTTTAAAAAAACTATTGACAAAACACCTATAAAAGTGGGATAATGTAATAGATATTACAGTGACTTGTTATGTCTATATTATTTTTTGGTGATGTTAATGCGCGTTATTACAGGTATTGCAAGAGGTAAACGCCTTATAACTTTAGAGGGAAACGACGTTCGTCCTACCTCCGAAAAGGTTAAGGAAGCTTTATTCAGCGCTTTACAATTTGATATTGAAGGACGAAGAGTTTTAGATTTGTTTGCAGGTAGCGGTCAATTAGGTATCGAGGCTTTAAGCCGTGGCGCTGCTTCAGCTGTTTTTGTTGACTCTTCTGCCGCATCAATAAAAATAATAAATCAAAATATTGAAAATACGGGTTTTTTAGAAAATTCAAAAGTAATCAAGTCTGATTACGCTTCTTTTTGCGCTATGAGTCGCGATACTTTTGATATTGTTTTTTTAGACCCTCCCTACGCGGCAGGTATTTTAACAAACGCTATTAAGTCTGTACTCCCTCTTTTAAGTGATTACGCAATGATAGTTTGCGAATATCCGCCCGAGGTAGAAATACCTGAAAGCATCGGAGGTTTCAATATTTACCGAACATATCGTTACGGTAAAATTTTAGTTACCATTTACAAAAAAGGGGGCAATTCTTAATGAAAGAATTAATAGCCATTTGCCCCGGTAGTTTTGACCCTGTTACTTTTGGTCATCTTGATATTATAACAAGAGCTGCCAAAATGTTTGACAAAGTCATCGTAGTTGTTGCAGGTAACTCTTCAAAAAACTGCTCATTTACACCTGAAGAGCGAGTTGAAATGATTAAAAAGTGCACTGCGGGTATCGAAAATGTCGAGGTTGACCATTTCGAAGGTCTACTTGCTGACTACGCCGCTTTACACAATGCAACAACAATAATCAAGGGGCTTCGTGCTATGTCGGATTTCGAATATGAATTCCAAATGGCACTTACAAATAAAAAACTTAACCCAAATGTTGAAACCTTGTTTCTTACAACTTCAACAGAAAATATGTATCTAAGCTCAAGTATGGTAAAACAAATAGCATCTATGGGCGGCGATATTTCAAGTTTTGTGCCCAAAATAATTCGCGAAACAATTTTAGAAAGAATTAAAAACAAATAATACCAAAATTCTGGTTTAACGGAGGAAATTAAAATGACACTTGATGAATTATTAGAACAGTTTGACGAGGTGCTTGACAGCGGCATTAAAATCCCAGGTAGAAAAACAGTTGTTGATATCGAAAAGTTAAGAGCAGTTGTTGACGACATTCGTCTTAACATCCCTGCTGAAATCAAACAAGCAAAAGGTATCGTTGCTGACAGAGCTGATATCATCACAAACGCTAAACGCGAAGCTGATGCTATCATTAGAAATGCTGAAGAAAAAGCAAAAGCAATGGTTGCTCAAGAAGAAATTGTTAAATTAGCTCAAACAAAGGCTGCTGAAATTATTGCAACCGCTCAAGGTAAGAGCCGCGAAATGAGAAGAGCTGCTCAAGACTTTGTTGATGATCTTATGCGCAGAGCTGACGAAAGCCTTACTGCTAATCTTGGCGAAGTTCGCAAAACAAGAGCAGCATTAAAGCAACAAGTTCCAACTGTTAAAGAATAATTTCAAAATACGAAATATGTTTTAAAGGCTTTGACGGAGACTGTAATTTACAATAAGGTCTTTAGCGAGTAGAGGTTTGGTGTAAGCTCTGCGACTGTAGTAAATTAGTATCACTCCCGAGCTGATGGCTGAAATTTTAGTAAGCTAATCCGTTTGTTTGCGCGTTAAGCGAACCGCAGATGTTTGTCTGCCGTAATAGGTGGTTTTAGACTAAAGGTCCTTGTCCTATTATGGATAAGGGCCTTTCATTTACTTTAAAAGGAGAATTCACTTGTACAAGAATATTTCACCAAATCTCAATTTTGTTGAGGAAGAAAAGAAAATCAAAAAGTTTTGGGATGAAAACCAAATTTTTGAAAAAAGTATTGAAGAACGTAAAGACGGCGATCCATATGTTTTCTACGATGGTCCACCAACTGCTAACGGTAAACCACATATTGGTCACGTTTTAACCCGTGTTATCAAAGATATGATCCCTCGTTACCGCACTATGAAAGGCTCAATGGTGCCACGTAAAGCGGGTTGGGATACTCACGGATTGCCTGTTGAACTTGAAGTTGAAAAACTTTTAGGACTTGATGGTAAAGAACAAATTGAAGAATACGGTCTTGACCCATTTATTGGCCACTGTAAAGAAAGTGTTTGGAAATACAAGGGTATGTGGGAAGATTTTTCAAAAACTGTTGGCTTTTGGGCTGATATGGAAAATCCTTATGTAACCTATGACAATAACTTTATCGAATCTGAATGGTGGGCATTAAAACAAATTTACGAAAAGGGTCTTTTATACAAAGGCTTTAAGATTGTACCTTATTGCCCTCGTTGCGGTACTCCCCTTTCTTCTCACGAAGTTGCTCAAGGTTATAAAAACGTTAAAGAACGCAGTGCGGTAGTGCGTTTCAAGGTTGTAGGTGAAGATGCTTACTTCCTTGCTTGGACAACTACACCTTGGACATTACCCTCAAACGTTGCGCTTTGCGTTAACCCAAATGACACCTATTGCAAGGTAAAAGCTGCTGATGGCTATACCTACTATATGGCAAAAGAACTTTTAGACAAAGTTTTAGGCAAACTCGGTTCAGAAGAAACACCTGCTTACGAAATTTTAGAAGAATATAAGGGTTGCGACCTTGAATATAAGGAATATGAACCACTTTTCGATTTTGTAACTCCTGTTTGTGAAAAGCAACACAAAAAGGCTCATTTTATCACCTGTGATAATTATGTTACAATGTCTGACGGTACAGGTATTGTTCATATCGCTCCTGCATTTGGTGAAGACGACTCTAAAGTAGGTAGAAAGTACGATTTACCTTTTGTTCAATTTGTAAACCAAAAAGGTGAACTTACCGAAGAAACACCTTATGTCGGTCTTTTTGTTAAGGATGCCGACCCAAAAGTTTTAGTTGATTTAGATGCTAAAGGTCTTTTGTTCGATGCTCCTAAATTTGAACACGATTATCCACACTGTTGGAGATGCGATACTCCACTCATTTACTATGCACGTGAATCTTGGTTTATTAAGATGACCGATGTTAAAGATGATTTAATTCGCAATAACAACACAATCAACTGGATTCCTGAAAGCATTGGTAAAGGTCGTTTTGGCGACTGGCTCCAAAACGTTCAAGACTGGGGTATTTCACGTAACAGATATTGGGGTACTCCTCTTAATATTTGGACCTGTGAATGTGGTCATATGCATTCAATTGGCAGTATCGAAGAATTAAAATCTATGTCTGATAACTGCCCCGATGATATTGAACTACACCGCCCTTATATTGATGGTGTTACAATCAAGTGTGCTAATTGCGGTAAAGAAATGCACCGCGTTCCCGAAGTTATTGACTGTTGGTTTGACTCAGGTTCAATGCCATTTGCGCAACACCATTATCCTTTTGAAAATAAGGACTTGTTTGAAGCGCAATTCCCTGCTGACTTTATTTCAGAAGCGGTTGACCAAACAAGAGGTTGGTTCTATTCTTTACTCGCAATTTCTACACTTATTTTTGATAAAGCGCCATTCAAAAACGTTATCGTTTTAGGTCACGTTCAAGATGAAAACGGCCAAAAAATGAGTAAATCAAAGGGTAACGCAGTTGACCCATTCGATGCACTCGAAACTTATGGTGCGGACGCTATTCGCTGGTATTTCTATACCAACTCTGCTCCTTGGCTTCCTAACCGTTTCCACGGTAAAGCCGTTGTTGAAGGTCAACGTAAATTTATGGGTACACTTTGGAACACCTATGCGTTCTATGTGTTGTACGCTAATATAGATAAATTTGACCCAACTAAATACAACATTAACGACTACAAACTAACCGTTATGGATAAATGGCTTTTATCAAAACTTAACTCTATGGTTAAGGCTGTTGATGAAAACTTAAGCAACTACCGTATCCCAGAAGCTGCTCGTGCTTTACAAGAATTTACCGATGAAATGAGTAACTGGTATGTTCGCAGAGGCAGAGAACGTTATTGGGTACAAGGTATGACCGATGATAAAATCGCCGCGTATCTTACACTTTATACAGCACTTGTTACAACCGCAAAAACAGCCGCTCCTATGATTCCATTTATGGCTGAAAACATTTACTTAAACCTTGTCGTCAGTGTAGATAAGAGCGCTCCTGAAAGTATTCACCTTTGTTCTTTCCCACAAGTAAACGAAGAACTCATTGATACTAAATTAGAAGAACAAATGGAAAAACTTCTTGAAATTGTAGTGCTCGGTCGTGCGGCACGTAACGGTTCATCACGTAAAAACCGTCAACCTCTTAATGTTATGTATGTTAAACTTGATGGCGAACTTGATGATACATTTATAGATATTATCAAAGATGAACTTAACATTAAAAATGTTGATTTCACCGGCGAAGTTGATAACTTTGTAACCTATATGTTTAAACCACAATTAAAAACTTTAGGTCCAAAATACGGTAAACAACTTGGTGAAATTCGCAACGCTTTAGCCGAAATTGATGGTAACGCTGCTAAACGCGAACTTGATGAAAACGGCAAACTTGTTCTTAAACTCGCTTCGGGTGATATTGAACTCGAAACCGAAGATTTGCTTATAGATGCTGCTCAAAAAGAAGGCTTCTTCACTGTAAGCGACCGCGGTATTACAGTTGCTCTTGATACCGTTTTAACCGAAGAACTTATTGAAGAAGGTATTGTAAGAGAACTTATAAGCAAAATTCAAACAATGCGTAAAGAAGCCGACTTTAATGTTACTGACCATATCAATATAACCTTAACCGGCAGTGATGTTGCTACAAATATTGCAATTAAAAATACCTCAACTATTTCAAATGATACTTTAGCAGATAGCCTTACTATAGGTAACTGTGTTGGATTTGTTAAAGAATGGGATATTAACGGCGAACAGGTTAATATAGGCGTTGAAAAGGTATAAAGAAAGGGGTTTTATAAATGAGTGACCATACAAATTCCCAGTTTGTTTTTGAGGATATTAGTTCCTCTTCGAAAACAAAAAACAAATTTTATAAAATGGAAGAAATTAAAGAATTCCCTAATTTCTTTGTAAAACACCTTGATAAGATTGTTAAAGCTATTGCTTTTATAGTTGCAATAGCAATAATAGTTTTAACATTAGGTGTTGCCGCTGTTTTAATAATTCTTGATGATATTTTCACAATTGTCGCTATAGGAGTTGTGATTTGCGGAACAATTTTAGCTTTAATTTTCCTTTTCCTTATTTATGCTTTAGGACATATAATAACCCAAAACAAAAAAATATTAAGAAAACTTTAATTAAAAAACGGACACACATTTGTGTCCGTTTTTTTAATTCTTTATTAATACTTTAACTTTTTATTGTTTTTTGTCTTATATTGTGGTAAAATATATCCGTATTATTATAAGCATTTTACCTTTTGAAAGGATCTTAATAATGAGTTTTACCAAAATAAAGGATTGTTGGAATAATTTTTTGAAAAAAGCCCCCGCTTTTTTTAAAAATAATTTTGAAATTTCTTCATCTAAATCTTCAAAAATTACCGGTATTGTTATTTTTATTATAACAATTTTGGCCGTTATTTTAGATATTAATGCCTATATTTCTGCAGATATTAAAGGAAAATGGGGTTTGCTTGTATTTTGTCTTGTATTCCCGTTTGTATTAGGCTTAGTTACCGCATATACAATTAGAATAAAAAATGATTTAGCAAATAAAATTTCTCATTATGCTTTCTTACTTTTTATGCCTATTCTTGCAATGACTATGACCGAATGTCTTAATGATGTGTTTATATTCAATATTTCAGGATTAGGATTTTTAGGTAACTATATTGTTTTACTTATTGCATATTTTATTTTCTTTGCATTAACGGGAAAATTTGGTCTTTCCTATCTTATTGTAACACCTGTTGTTTTCGGTCTTGGCACTGCTCACAGTTATATTATGGATTTCCGCGGAACTCCATTTCAGCCTATGGACTTTTTAAGCATTACTACGGCTGTAGGTGTTGCGAATACTTATGATTACACCCCAACCTACAAAGTAATGACTGCAGCACTTTTGTTTATTTTTATAATTATAATTGGTGTTAAAACAAAAACCCCAAAATATAGTTTAGTTCCAAAAATCATTTTAAGATGTTTTAGTGCTACATTTGCTACAGTAATTCTTGTTCTTTTCTTTGGTACAAGCGTGTTTGCAAATATGGGAGTTAGACCTGACTTCTGGAACCAAACAAGAGGATATAAAAACTACGGATTTGTATTTAATTTCTTTGCTAATACAAAATATCTTTATATGTCAGAACCGGATAATTACAATCCAAACGATATTCCCGGTTTTGTAAATAACCAATTAAACGGCAGCGAAATTACTACAAATGGTACTACCCCAAATATCATTTGCATTATGAACGAAACCCTTTCGGATTTAAAGGTTTTAGGCAATCTTACCACTAATGAAGAATATATGCCTTTTATGAATAGCCTTACCGAAAATACAATAAAAGGTAACCTTTATGTCCCTGTTATTGGCGCTGGTACTTCGAATACCGAATTCGAATTTTTAACAGGTCATACAACCGCGTTTTTACCTTCGGGAAGTAACGCGTATATGCTTTATATTAAAAATCCGTTGTCTTCTGTAGTTTCTACCTTAAAAGCGCAAAACTACTCTTCTTTTGCACTTCACCCTTACTATGCAGCAGGTTGGAACCGACCTACTGTTTACCGCAATTTTGCGTTTAACACAACAAAATTCCTTGAAGACATTATTGACATTACCTTAATGGATAAATTCAAAGAAAATGGTAGCGACCCTGACTATTTGGAAAAATTAGTTCAACAAAAATATCCAAACTCAAATATGTTACTCCGCCAATATATTAGCGACTCTTACAACTACAAACTCTTGATTGAAGACTTTGAATCAAGAGATAAATTACAACCTTACTTTGCATTTAATGTTACAATGCAAAACCACGGCGGTTATTCTTCTGCAGCAAGTAATTTCAACGAACAAATTTATGCAACTTCTTCTTCAAAGGATTATATTAAAGCAAATAGATACCTTTCACTTATAAAAGAAAGTGATAACGCCTTTAAAGAACTTATAGCATATTTTTCAAAGGTTAAAGAACCAACAATTATTTGTATGTTTGGTGACCATCAACCATCTATCGAAACCGAATTTATTGCCGAACATTTAGGTGTTAAGGACCTTTCTGATCTAACTATAGAACAAGAACAACAGCGCCACGCAACACCTTTTATAATTTGGGCTAACTACGATATTGAAGAACAAGTTATTGATAAATTAAGTTCTAACTATCTCTCTTCGTTAGTTTTAAAAACTGCAGGTGTTAAACTCACAAAATACAATCAATATTTACTAAAACTTTCAGAAACTTTACCTGTAATTAATACAGTTGGCTATATTGATTATCTTGGCAATTACTATAAATGGAGCGATACTTCCCCCTATACAAATCTTTTAAGTGAGTATGAAAAAATACAATATAACAGCATTTTCGATCAAGAGAATGTAAGCTATGACACCTTCTTCTTAGAAGGCTATGTTCATGCGGCAACACCTGAACCCGAAGAAGAAGAAAAATAACCCTACTTTTAAAAAGGATTTTTAAAAAACAATGGTTAATACTACACTTTGCCACATTGAAAAAGACAATAAGTATTTAATGCTTCACCGCATAAAAAAAGAAAACGACCTAAATCGCGATAAATGGGTTGGTATCGGCGGTAAATTTGAAGATAAGGAAAGTCCCGAGGAAGCAAATTTAAGAGAAGTTTTTGAAGAGACAGGACTTACTTTAAACACCGCTAAATACTGCGGTATTGTTACATTCGTTTCGGACAAATGGCCAACCGAGTATATGCACATTTTTCATTCTGCCGACTTTTCAGGTCAAGTTAAAGAATGTGACGAAGGCAAACTTGAGTGGGTTGATATTAAAAGTATTTACAATCTTCCTATTTGGCAGGGTGATAAAATTTTTCTTAAACTTATTGAAGACAAGTGTGAGTTTTTTTCGCTCAAACTTGAATATCAAGGCGAAAGACTTATAAAAGCAATTTTAAATGGAAAAAATTTGGAGATTTAAATGAAAATATGTGTTTATGCGGCTTCAAGTAATGAGGTTTCGAGAGTATATATTAACGCTGCAGAAGAGTTTGGAAAGCGTTTAGCCGAAAAAGGTCATACCCTTGTTTACGGTGGCGGCGCAAACGGACTTATGGGTGCAGTTGCGCGTGGTGTTTTTGCCGCAAAAGGCAATATTATAGGTGTTGCGCCATCCTTTTTTAATGTTGACGGTGTTCTCTTTGAAAACTGCACAGAATTCATTTACACCAAAACAATGCGCGAACGCAAACAAATTATGGAAGATATTTCCGATGCTTTTGTTATGCTCCCCGGCGGTATAGGAACTTTTGATGAATTTTTTGAAATTTTAACCTTGCGACAATTAGGCAGACACTCAAAACCAATCGCAGTATTAAACACAAACGGCTATTATGATAATCTTTTTAACATGCTAACGACCTCTGTTACTCAAGGTTTTATGTCTGAAGTTTGCTTACAACTTTGCCCACATTTTTCAAATAGCGACAAATTACTCCATTATTTAGAAAATCATACTTCGGAATGTCATTTATATAAAAATTTAAAATAAATAACTGCATAGTTTTAACTATGCAGTTATTTTTCTATTTAGTGATGATGGTGCGAGTGTTGCGGATTTTTATTAATTTTAATACAACAAACTTTTTCATGACAGTTCTCATCACTTTTTTCAATTTCGATTGTCACGTGCCCGATTCCGTGCTCACGCATTTCTTCACGAACTGCATCTTTAATTTTGTGCGGTTCACGGTCTGTCACAATATGCATTGTTGCAAAGTTATTATGTCCGTCCATACTCCAAATGTGAATATGATGAACATCAATAACACCATCTATTTCTTTAATATGTCCTTTAATTTCTTTGACATTGATATTATGTGGTGTTTTTTCAAGAAACAAATCAAAAATCTCTTTAAGATTTTTGATTGCACCAATAAAGATAAAAAGTGCTACACCGATAGACATAATTGGATCGATTAAAGAAAAATTTGTAAAGCGCATAATAACAGCGCCTACCAATACAACAAGCCAACCAAGTACGTCTTCAAGCATATGCAAATTAACAGCTTTTTGGTTAAGTGAATCACCCTTACGAGTAAAAAACGCCGCAAAAAAATTCACACAAACACCCACAACTGCAAATACAATCATTCCATTATAGTTAATTTCAGTAGGAAAAAATATTCTACTAATAGCATTATATATCACTATAATAGAACCAAGCAAAAGAATAAGAGTCGTTATATATCCGCCGATAACCGAATACCTTGAATACCCATAAGTGTATTTATCATCAGGCCTTTTTTTGCTCTTTTTCTCTAAAAAATAAGATATTCCAATACTTGCCGCATCTCCTAAATCGTGAATGGCATCGGAAATAATTGCAACACTTCCTGTAAATACACCACCAAAAAACTCAAAAATCGAAAAAGCAAGATTAAGAATAAATGCTATTAAAATGTTTTGTTCGGTTTTCATTTCCCACTCCCACTTACTTGAATTTTTATATTGCTTTTGGTGTGAAACCTAAATCTTCGATTTCTGAAATTGCAGTTTTAAGGCAATTTTCGCAACCATCAATAGTTACAGTTTTTTCTTCTAAACTAACTGTAAATTTCAACCTTGCATTCTCAAGTGCATTATTTATTCTTTTAACACAATGTTCACAATGCATATCTTCTACTAAAATTTTCATTTTTTCACCCTCCTTATTTCATTAACTTTTGTAAAGTGTCAAGCAATTCATCAATAATTTGCTCATCACCATTTTTAATTTTTTCGGTTACACATTCTTTTATATGTTTTAAAAGAAGTTCCTTACTAAAGGAATTAAGTGCCGAAGTAACCGCCGAAGTTTGTATTAAAATATCGGTACAATATGCGTTACTTTCTACCATATTTTTAATTCCCCTAACCTGACCTTCAATACGGTTAAGGCGATTTATTAAAGTACGATACTCTTCTTCACTTCTTATTTTTTGTTTTTTGCAACATTCACTCATAATTTTTTATACCTCAATCTTAAAGCATTACCCACAACAAACACAGAACTAAAAGACATTGCAAGTCCTGCAAACATCGGATTTAAAAGCGGTCCACCGAAAGCGTACAACAACCCTGCCGCTACAGGTATGCAAACTGAATTATAACAAAAAGCCCAAAACAAATTTTGTTTTATATTTTTAATTGTAATTTTACTTAAAATTATAGCCTTGCAAACATCTTGCGGCTCATTTTTCATAAGCACAATATCCGCCGATTCAATAGCAATATCACTACCGTTTCCAATCGCGCAACCAATATCGGCTTTAGTGAGTGCGGGAGCGTCGTTAATACCATCTCCGACCATCATAACAGTTCCGTATTTTTTAGATATTTCTTCAACTATTTGCGCTTTATTTTGGGGCGTAATTTCGAAATAAATTTCATCCGCACCTAAAATGCTACCAATATTTTCAACGCAAAGTTTATTATCTCCCGAAAGAATTACCCTTTTTATATTCATTTTTTTAAGTTTCTCAAACGTTCTAACTGCAGTTGGTTTGACCTCATCAGCAACCGCAATTAAACCTATACATTCATTTTCTACTGCCACAAATATTAACGACTTACCTTGTTTTGCAAGTTCTATCGACTGCTTTTCATAAAAGCTAACATCTATTTCTTCTTTTTCTAAAAATGCCTTTTTGCCTACTAAAACTTTCTTTGAGTCAATATTACAACATATTCCGCTTCCTGCAATATCTTCTATGTTCTCAGCTTTTGAAAAAGGTATATTATTTTTAGTCGCATACTCTACAACCGCCTTTGCAAGTGGGTGATTAGAACCACTTTCGGCAGTTGCCGCAAATCCGATAATAGAAGCATTTGGCAATATATCAGTAACAACCGGTTTGCCTTTAGTTACTGTACCGGTTTTATCAAACACAACCGCCTTTATTTTATGAACCGTTTCAAGTACCTCGCCGTTGCGTATTAATATGCCATTTAAAGCGCCAAGACCTGTTCCTACCATAATTGAAGTAGGAGTAGCAAGTCCTAATGCGCAAGGACAAGCAATAACCAAAACACTTGTAAATACTTTTAATGCAAAAGAAAGGTCTTTCCCCGCAATTAACCAACCAAGCGCTGCAATAGTAGCAATAGTAATTACTACGGGAGTAAAAATTCCTGCTACCTTATCCGCCGTTTTTGAAATCGGTGCTTTTTTTGCTTGTGCCTCTTCAACAAATTTAATAATTTTTGAGAGTGTTGTATCGGCGCCTATTCTTAAAACCTTATAATAAATCAGGCTATTAATATTTAAACTGCCGCCCGTTACATTATCGCCAACCTTCTTTTCAACAGGCATACTCTCACCCGTCAGCATCGACTCATCAACCAAAGTTTTTCCTTCGGTTATTATTCCATCAAGCGTGATTTTATCCCCTGCTTTTGCAACTAAAATATCGCCCACTTTAACTTCACTTGTAGGTATCACTTTTTCTGTACCATCAATAACTATTGTTGATGTATCAGGCGTTAATTCCATAAGTTTTTTTATTGCCGAAGCCGTTTTTTTCTTGCTTCTTTCCTCGAAAAACTTACCTAACTTAACAAGCGTTATAACAACCGCAACCGATTCAAAATACAAATTATGAACCGCGTGTGGATTAAAGGAAATTGTATATGTCATAACAATACTGTAAATTAAGGAAGCACCTGCGCCTACCGCTACAAGTGAATCCATATTGGGATGTCCGCGAAACAAAAGCGACAAACCTTTTGTGAAAAAGTTTTTACCTAAAATCAACGCGGGTAAACACAAAATAAACTGTGTTATAGCAAAATTATACGGATTTTTATTTATATCAATAATACTCGGTACCAAAATATTTTTAATTAACATTTGCCCCATTGAAATATAAAGCAAAAGTATGCAAAACACAACCGAAATTGCTATAGGCAAAAATGTATTTTTTTCCTTTTCTTTTTTCGGTTTATTTTGCTTTTCATTTTCAATACCAAAACCCGCTTTGGTTACAACCCTTATAAAATCCGCTTCACCGGTTTTCTTTTCATTAAAAACTACAGTCATTTTGCCGGTAATTAAATTTACTTCGCAACTCTTTACTCCATCTAATCGCGAAACAACCCTTTGCACTGAACTTGAACAAGCCGCGCAAGACATACCGCTTATGTTATAAGTCATAGTTTTCATAGTAACACCTCTTTTTAAATTATATACCCCCTACCCGTATTTTTCAAGTAAAAAATAATCCCATTTAAAAATGGGATTATAAAAATTTAATTATAAGTTCTACAACAAAAACTATAATACAAGAACAAACAGCAACACCAAAAAGGTTTACACCGAAATAAGCAAGTGCTACACCTGCAATTAACGCCGCAAGACCCGACCAAATGCTGTTAGTTGCCTCTAAAATTGCGGGAAATGTCATTACCGCTAATGTTACATAAGGTACATAATAAAGAAAAGAACGAAGGGTTTTGTTTTTAATTTTTTTGCGAATAAGAGTTAGTGGCAACACCCTTATTAAATATGTAACCAAAGCCATAATAGCCATATAAATATATATGTTATTCTTCATTATCTTCTTCCTCCTTTATAGGAAATAAAACCGCGGCTAAAAGAGAAATTAGAACAGTTAAAATTATAACCCTTATTCCCGAAGAAACGTTACATATAAACGGCAACTTTGCAAAACAAAAACTTAAAGCCATTGAAATAACAACTATACTTGCCATTAATTTATTTTTTCTTGCAGGGGGTATTATAATTGCCAAGAACATTCCGTAAAGACCAACACTTAAAGCGCTAACAATACTTTGCGGTAAAATATTACCCATAACAACACCTAAAGCCGCACCTGTAGCCCAACCGGGAATAGCAACACTCATAGCACCGTAATTATAAAACGGGTTAAGTGTTTTTTCTACTGCAATAGAAATACCAAAAATTTCATCGGTAACACCAAATGCTATACCTAAACGATGACGCAAAGGCGTATTTGGAGATAATTTTTGGCTTAACGAAAATGACATAAGCAAATAACGCGCATTAACAACTAAAGTTATAGGCGCCATTTGTATATAACCCGATTTTTCCGCAATTAAAGTAAACCCTGCGTACGAACCCGAAGAAGAAAGCGTAGTAGCAGTAGATGCAAAAACTTGTAACGCGGTTATCCCCGCTTTTTTCGCAATTATTCCTAATGTAAAAGCAACCGCAAAGTAACCAAGCGCAATCGGAATACCATCACGAATGCCCTTTACATACCAATTTTTATTTTCCTTCAAATTAATCACCTCAACTATTTTACAGTTTTAAGTACAATTAGTCAATTACAAAATAAAAAAACAATACTAAACTTTCACAAAAATTGCAAAAAAACATAGTATAGTATTGAAGTAAGTGCAACTAAACGCACAACCTTCAATATTTATATAGGAGGCTAATATTAAATGGCTGATTTAAGAAATGGTTTCCCTACAGATGCCGACTTTAAAGAAGCGGTTTGCGTAGATGCCGGTAGAGTTTACGATTCTTGCTGTGATAGGGACTGCCTTGAAGATTTGCGTTGTTGCTTTTTACCCGAGGCTCAAGCGCTCGTTAACAACGCAATAAGCGTTAGACTTAAAGACGCAGAAGTACTTAATGTTTACATTGATGTTGAACCCGTTAATTTCAAAAAAGGTTTTTATTCTTGCGACCTTACATTCTTCTTCCTTTTAAAATTTGACATTTTCACTGCACCAAACACCTGCCCACAAACTGTTTGCGGTGTTGCTTGGTACAATAAAAAGGTAATACTTTTTGGTAGTGATGGTAATGTTAAGTCTTTCTCAAACATAGCGGGAGAAGGAAGTTGCAACACAACCACAAACACAACATCAAATATGCCAAAATGTGTTGTTCAAGCGGTTGACCCTGTTCCCCTTTCTGCAAAAATATGTGAAGTTCATAACTGCTACGACACTTGTTGCATACCAAAAGACATTTGCGAATGTATCGGCGGAAACGTTGTAACCGATTTACCAAACGGCACACCAACAGTTTACGCAACAATAGGACTTTTTACTATTGTGCAACTTATAAGAAATGTTCAAATGCTAATCCCGGTTTATGATTTTTGCATACCTGAAAAAACCTGCAACAATTCTTGCGACCAACCTTGCGACACCTTCAAAAAAATCAAATTCCCTACTGATGACTTCTTCCCACCAAGACCTGCTGATATCCCTTGTGGACCTAGTTGCAACGAATGTAGAGACGATTAAACAGATTAAAACAAAAAAAGAGAGTCAAAAATCAACATTTTCGACTCTCTTTTAATTTTTAAAGTGTTAAATTCTCAAATCTATCAAAAAATTCACTTAAAGCCTCTATGTCTTTATCTATTCCACCAACAACATTACTTTCAAAATTCATTGGCATAACGGGGTCGTGAACACTAAGTCTTAATAAAAACCAACCGTTTCCGGTTGAAACACGAATACCCTCGCGGTTATCATCGGCAATTTTATAACCCTCTTTAGAGCTCACAAACTTCTCGAGTTCCTTTATAACATTTTCGCCATATGTTTTGAAATCGCCAACTGTGATATTATAACGAATTTCTCTTTCCTCTTTAGGCATTTTAAGTGGCTCTAAAATCTTTTCAATATCGTTTCCTTTGGCAAGTTCAATTACAATTTTAGTAACCAAATAAGCGCCATCATCAAGGAAATAATTTTCTTTTAAAGCCGCGTGTCCCGAAGTTTCAATAGCAAGTGGGCTATACTCACCTTTTTCGCAAAGTTCAATGGCTTTATTTATAACATTCTTATAACCGCGGCGATAACGATAATGTTTGCAACCTAAATCTTTTTCAATAAACTCTTTTAAACCGTCACTTGTAACTGAATCGGTAACAATGGTTGCTCCCTTTTCACCTTTAACTGCTATGTAAGCCGCAAGTGCTATAAGTCTATTTCGGTTAATTTCTTCACCGTTAGCGCCAACACACCCTGCTCTATCCACATCGGTATCAAAAATAAGACCCAAATCCGCGTTATTTTCTTTAACCGCCTTGCAAATACTTTCCATTGCGGCCTTATTTTCAGGGTTAGGAATATGATTTGGGAACATACCGTCAGGCTCTAAAAACTGACTTCCTGTAATATCAGCGCCCAACTTTTCCAAAACCTGCGTTGCGTAAAAACCGCCTGCGCCATTACCCGCATCAACCACAATTTTATAATTCTTAAGAGGTTTTTCTTGCTCGGTTTTGCCAACCGCTTCACATATAGTATCGCGAAGGCGTTTTGCGTATAAAGACATAAAGTCAACCTCTTTAATAGCGCCTACTGTGTCAGATACTACTTCTTGTCCCTCATTTGCAAGAGCAACGATTTCGGAAATGTCTTTACTATCAAGTCCGCCCGAACCGATAAAGAATTTTAATCCGTTTCTATCAAACGGGTGATGACTTGCAGTAATTTGAATTGCAGCAGAAGTGTTCATATCCACCGTAGTCATAAACATAGCAGGAGTTGAAGCCAAACCACAGTCAAGAACTGTTACACCCGCTTTTGTTAAACTTTTTTTAACTGCTGTCGATATACTTTCACCCGTAATTCTCGAATCGTGACCAACAGCTACTGTAAGTTTAGTTGAGTCGGCATTAAATTTATTTACATACCAAACAACAAAAGCCGAGGTAATATCCTCAACAGCTTCGATTGTTAAATTTACCTCTTTACCGCCTAAATCACTTGCAATACCGCGAATATCGGTACCACTTTTTAATTCATTGTAATTCATATTTTATCCCCCAAAGAAAAAATTCGCAGAAAAATACCCCGTTAAGAGTAAAAAAATTACCGCCGCTGTATAAAGCATAGCTTTAAAAAATAATTCTTTGCCATTATTATTAAACATTTTTAGCAACACCTCATAATTAGTTTGCCCATAAATTCGGATTAAAGACACTTTCCGAGAGAGGAAACGGTGAATAATGACAATTTTTAAACCAAAAGCAAATAAAATAAAAATATCACTAACAAATATTGAGGTGTTAAGTTGTTTTGGCTCATATGAGCGACTTTTTACAATGTCAAAACCAATTAAAGAGGCTATTAAAGCCTTACTTTTTGATATTGCTTTAAAAGAAGATATCGTTAACTTTAAAAAAATTAAGATAGATGTTAAAGCAAAGAAAAATATGGGGTGCGTAATAATAGTAAACCTTTATAAAAAAGAACTTAAAAAATACTATATTTTTGATTTTTTAAATAGCGAAAATCTAACCAAAGCCGTGCTTTTATTGTATAAAAACCGCGCTACAAAAAATATCAATTCAACCCTTTATAAAATTCCTAATTTTTTTAGGCTAATTATTTATTCAGAATTTAAGCCAAATTTTACTTTGCTAAACGAATTTTGTTTTAGAAAAAGCGAAAACCTATTTGAAAAAGCCTATAGCGAAGAATACGGCAAAGTTTTAATAGAAAACTTTGCCATTAAAACATACGCGCAATTTTTTAAAGACTTTTAATTTCGGTAATTTTAGCAGCCATATCTTCAGCCGAAAATACATAGTTTCCAGCTACTAAAACAGTTGCTCCCGCTTTAACCGCAAGCGGCGCGGTTTCAGCATTTATTCCACCATCAACCTCAAGGTCAATTTGAAGCCCTTGGCGCTTACATTCATCTCTTAAAGCGGATAATTTATCCAATGCCGAAGGCATAAACTTTTGACCGCCAAAACCGGGTTCAACCGACATTACAAGCACCATATCGCAAAGCGGCAAAAATTCAAAAATTTCCTTAAGCTCAGTGCAAGGCTTTATTGTAAGACAAGATTTGCAACCTAAATTTCTAATTTCCTTTAAAGTTTCGGCTACATCACTTCCTGCTTCATAGTGAAAACCTAAAATATCGGCATATTTTGCAAACTCTTTAATATATCTATGCGGACGATCAATCATTAAATGCACATCTAACTCAACGGTTGAATGTTCTTTAATAGATTTAATTACCGGCACACCAAATGAAATATTAGGAACAAAAATACCATCCATTACATCCAAGTGCAACATATCCACACCGGCATTTTCGAGTTTTTTAATATCATCTTTCAAACTTAAAAAATCCGCGGTTAAAACCGACGGTGAAACCTTTACTGCCATAGCAATCCCCTACTTTAATTTTCTTATATTTATTGTATCATAAAGAAAAATTTTGTCAATAAAATAAAGGCAGTAAATAAAAGATTTACTGCCTATTATCCTTTATTATTTGATTGTAAATTATATAACCTAACAAACTTATAATTAAAGTTACGGAAAATACTATTATCGCTAAAATATATTGCTTTGAAACAAGGGCGCTTCCGCCTAAAATAGAGGTTATAACCGAAGGAAGACGCGCTATAGATGCTAAAAATATAACCTTACCCTTATTTACACTTGTAAGACCTAAAAAGTAGGTTAATAAATCTTTTGGTGTGCCCGGTAAAAAGAAAAGTAAAAATACAAACATATTTAACTTTTTCTTGTTTTGTAAAAACTTTAAGGAACGAATTTTTTCAAGGTTAAAAAACACCTCAACCAACTTTACACCAAATCTTTTTACAAGTGTAAAAACAATTATACTGCCAATGGTTATTCCTAAAACACAAAGTAATGTGCCCTCAATTATTCCAAAAGCGTACCCCGCTCCTATCTCAAACGGCTCACCTGGGAGTAAGGCTATAACCACCTGAAACACTACCATTCCCACAAAAGCAATTCTACCCCATATACCACTCTTATCAACCCAAGCGCGAAACTGTTGTGGTTCAGAAACAAACTCTATCATAGGTCTGCCGATAAACCAACCAACCAATGCACTAAACAAAATAAGCAAAACTATTGCTATAGCACTAACTATTTTTCTTTTTTTCTCGGTAAATGTTTCAGAATTCATCAATCTTTTTCCTTACATCTTCTTTAAATTTTTGCCATTCATTATAATTTTCAGCATAATATTTAGGACAAATTTTGCCAGTTATATCATAATGTCTTATTACATCATCTTCGTTTAAATCAAACTCATAACATAAATAAGCTGTAAGCTTTACTAAAGAATTATATGTGTTACTATTGAATTTTCCCGATTCATCAGGGTGGCAAGTTTCAATCGAAATAGTATCTTTATTTCTATTATTACTTGCAGCCGACTCTTCATAAATAGGCACACATTGAATAATTTCACCTTCAAGTCCTACAACAAAGTGCGAACTAACAGTTGTAGTAACTCGATTAAAGTAATCGCGATTATTTTGTGCCGAAGTATTAGGATTTCCAACATAATGAATAACAATATTTTTTATATCTTTAAGTTTTCTTCCCGTCCTTGCTGTTGTATGCTTATGAATTATTTGTTCATCCACCCATGTTGGCAATACTAACGATTCAGCTTTTTCTACCCTATCTGTCGAATTTAATTTAAGTGTTAAAAGTTTATATACTCCAAAGCCAATAAGCAACAAAATTAAAACTATAACAAAAATTGCCGATTTACGCAATCTTCTTCTACATCTTTTTCTCTTCATCTAATCCACCATATCAAATTCTAAAACCGCTTTAAACAAGTCACCATCAATTTCCAACTTCATACTGCCGTTTTGAAGTTCAACAAGGCTTTTTGCAATAGAAAGACCTAATCCGCTTCCTTCGGTATTACGTGAA
Organism: Acutalibacteraceae bacterium; assembly: GCA_045587685.1. Classification (GTDB taxonomy): domain Bacteria; phylum Bacillota; class Clostridia; order Oscillospirales; family Acutalibacteraceae; genus UBA737. The sequence continues at coordinate 905 of JAZNCS010000055.1, read as the reverse complement.
GCATCGCCTCTTACAAAGCGTTCTAAAAGTTCTTCAGAAGAAAGATTAAGTTCGTATTTAGAAATATTTCTAAAGGTTATTATCGCCTTATTATCTTTTTTAGATAGGTCAATATACACACGTGTTTGAGGCATAGAATATTTACATATATTACTTAGCAGATTATCAAATACTCTAAAAAGATATCTTGCATCTGCTTTTATTTTAGCATTTTCTATATTGATTTTCAATACTGTATTAATTCCTGTTTGTTTAAGTTTATCATCAAACTCACCTATAACCTGAGAAAGTAATACTGATACATCACATTCGGTTATGTTTACATTAAGATTACCGGTTGATGCCTTAGAAGCATCCACTAAGTCTTCCACTAACTTTTTAAGTCTTGCTGAATGTCTCGATACCACATCAATATACTCATTAGCGGTTTGATTTTTGATTTCCTGTTTTTTGAGCAAATCAACATAATTAATTATAGACGTAAGGGGTGTTTTTATATCATGTGAAACATTAGTTATAAGTTCAGTTTTAAATCGTTCACTCTTCATTTTTTCATTTACAGCATTTTGCATACCTTCATTAATGTTGTTGAGACTATTTGCAAAATCTTTAAAATCGGAACACATATATTTAGTATCAATTTTATGTTCTAAATTGCCTGAAGCAATCTTTTCTCCACCTTTTTTAATTCTTTGTAAAACTAAAGAAATATATAATAGCGCCAAAACAGTTAATATTGTAAATACAATCCAACCTACACATAAAGCTTCTGCACAATATAAAAAATAGGAAAAATATATAAATTGTATTGCAACAACTATAGCTAAAACTAATATAGTCTTTTTTATAAAGGATATATTTTTAAAAAGATAAATAAATGCTTTACCACATTTTTTAAAAACATT
>JAZNCS010000054.1:0-77851 GCA_045587685.1 Acutalibacteraceae bacterium | reverse complement strand
AAGAAAAAGAAAAATATAATATTAGTTTCAGTGATAGTAGCAGTTGTTTTAATAATTGCTTTAATTGCCGGTTCTTATAACTCACTTGTTAAATTAGAAGAAACCGTTAATGAGTCACAAGCAATAATTTCAACCCAACTTCAAAGACGTGCTGACTTAATACCTAACTTTGTTAATACTGTAAAAGGTTATTCCGACTATGAACAATCAACATTCACAGCAGTAACCGAAGCGCGTGCAAAGGTTAATAATGCTGCAAACGCTACCGAACAAGCTGCAGCATCTGCTCAGCTTGATGAAGCAATCAACATTTGGGTTAATGCCGTTACCGAAGCATATCCTGACCTTAAAGCAAACCAAAGTTATATAGCTTTACAAGATGAATTAGCAGGTACTGAAAACCGCATTGCTACCGCACGTATTGACTACAACAAAAGCGTAAACAAATACAACACCGAAATCAGAAAATTTCCACGTAGTATTTTTGCTTCAATCTTCGGTTTTGAAAAATTAGATTATTTCGAAGCAAACGACACATCTGTTCCACAGGTTAACTTTGAATAATTTATGAAAAGAAAAATTTTACTAATTTTCACCCTTGTTCTTTGCTTATTTTTAAGCGGATGCGGTGAAGAAGAATTTATAAAACCTACCGAACGCTTTTTTGTTAACGACTTTGCCGATGTTATTTCACAAAGCGATGAAGACACTATTTTTTCATTAGCATCCTCACTTGATGAAAAAACTGATGCACAAGTAACTGTTGTCACAATTAACTCTTTAGATGGTGCCGAAATTGCCGATTACGCCCTTCAAATAGGTCGTGAATGGGGCGTAGGAGACGAGGAAAAAGACAACGGTATTGTAATTTTACTCTCGGTAAATGACCGCAATATTTACATCGCAGTCGGTTACGGACTTGAAGGCGCTTTGCCTGATAGTAAAACAGGTAGAATTATTGATGTTTACGGGATTGAATATCTAAAACAAGATAATTTTTCAACCGGTCTTGCCCAAATCACAAAGGCTGTTGTAAACGAAATTTATATTGAATACGGCTTAGAACCCGATGCGAACTACACAAAAATCGATGAAATTCAGTCCACTGCTGAAGAAGAAACTACCACTGGGGACGTAATTTCTTCTTGGATAACTATGATAATTATTATAGTTATGTTTTCACTCATTTTCCGTGGCAGAAGAGGATTTTTCTTCTTTGGCGGCCCTCCATTTATGGGTGGTGGCTTCCGTGGAGGTGGAGGCGGTTCATTCGGTGGCGGTGGTTCGTTTGGCGGCGGCGGTGCCGGTAGAAGATTTTAGGAAAACTAAAAAACGGAGAAGTTTTAAACTTCTCCGTTTTTAATTTTGAAAATTATTCACAATCAGGCATTTCCCAGTTGTGCCATACCGCTTGAACATCATCATTATCTTCAAGCATATCAATAAGTTTTTCCATTTTTACTTGCATATCTGGGTCTTCAATAGTGGTCATAGTTTGTGGTACAAACGCAACCTCGGCAGAAAGGAATGTATAACCCTTTTCTTCTAATGCATCGCGCACAGCACCAAGTTCATTAGGGTCGGTAGCAATTTCGAAAATATCGCCGTCAAACTCAAAGTCTTCAGCGCCTGCTTCTAAAGCCGCTTCCATAACAGTATCTTCATCGTTACCCTCAGCCTCGATAGTGATTATACCTTTGCGGTCAAACATAAATGTAACCGAACCGGATTGACCTAAATTTCCGCCGTATTTATCAAAATAGTGGCGCATTTCACCCGCAGTACGATTGCGGTTATCGGTTAAAGTTTCAACAACAACCGCTACACCGCAAGGACCGTAGCCTTCGTAAACTAATTCTTCATAGTTTGCGCCGTCACCTTCACCCGCAGCCTTTTTGATAATTCTTTCAATATTATCATTTGGCACGTTTGCGGCTTTAGCCTTAGCGATAGCATCCTTTAACTTGCTGTTTTCGTTAGGATTTGCACCGCCTGTTTTAACTATAACTGCAATTTCACGACCGATTTTTGTAAAAATTTTAGCCTTTGCAGCATCGGTTTTTTCCTTTTTTCTTTTAATATTATTCCATTTAGAATGTCCTGACATAATATCATCCTTTCAACCCACATATAATATCACAAATTTTTATTCTGTTCAAGTGCTTTTTCGCAAATATATTCAATGTCCGAAACACTGCTAATTTCACCGCAAAGTCGCCTTAACATAGCCGCGCCGTTAAGCCCCGACATATACCAAGCAGTGTGCTTTCTTGACTCTAAAATCGCGGTGCGTTCGGTCTTATATTTAAGCATTAAATTAACCTGTTCAATAAGGGCTTCAAACCTTTTTTCGAGGATTGGCGGCGTGTAATTTTCGCCCTTTAAATATGCGTTAATTTCCTCAAAAACAAAAGGATTTCCTTGTGCGGCGCGACCTACCATAACGTAATCGCAACCCGTTATTTCATACATATATTTTGCGGTTTCGCCATTTAAAACATCGCCATTTGCAACAACAGGAATTTTAACCGCTTTTTTAACCTTGGCAATAGTTTTATAGTCAATACCGGGCTTATACATTTGTTCGCGAGTTCTACCGTGAACAGTAATCATTTTAGCCCCCGCATTTTCGCATCTTTTTGCTAGTTCCACAGCGTTTAAATTATCGCTGTCCCACCCTGTTCGCATTTTAACAGTAACCGGAATATCAACCGCATTCACAACCGCTTCGACTATTTTTTCGGCAAGTAAAACATCTTTCATTAAAGCACTTCCACCGCCGTTTCCTGCCACCTTTCTTGCAGGACAACCCATATTTATATCAATAAAATCGGGGTTAAATTCGAGCGCCGTTTTAGCGGCTGCCGCCATAGTTTCAGGTTCTCTTCCGAAAAGTTGCGAAGCCATAGGTCTTTCTGCGTCACTACAAGCCAAAAGCCTAAAGGATTTTTTATCTCCTACGCTTATTCCTTTGGAACTTGTAAGTTCACCGACAGTAAACCCAGCACCGTATTTTACACATATTTCCCTCATTGCTCTATCGGCTACACCCGCCATTGGAGCAAGAGCGGCAAAACCTTTTATCTCTAAATTTCCTATATTCATAACCCGATTATAACTAAAAGTTTAAAAACTGTCAAATTTTTTATTAAAAAATGGTGACATATCAATATAAAAGTGGTATAATCTATTATATATATGATTTTTTTGGAGTTGAGAAATTGAAACTTCTTTGTATTGACGGTAACAGTCTTATAAACCGCGCCTTTTACGGAATAAAACTTTTAACCACTAAGGACGGCCAATATACAAACGCTGTTTACGGTTTTATAAACATTTTACTTAAACTTTGCGATGCAGAAAATCCCGATGCGGTAGTTGTTGCTTTTGACCTTAAAGCACCAACTTTTCGCCATATTAAATATGCTGAATACAAAGCGGGTAGAAAAGGTATGCCCGATGAACTTCGCAGTCAAATGCCAATTTTAAAAGAATGGCTTACCTTAGCAGGACACACCTGCATTGAATGTGAGGGTTATGAGGCTGACGATATTTTAGGCACCCTTGCCAATATTTGCGAAAGCACAGGAAATGAATGCGTTATTTCGACAGGTGACCGCGATTCGTTACAACTTATTTCCGATAAAACCCGTGTACTTCTTGCCGCTACAAAAATGGGTAAACCCGAAATTACAAACTACACCAAAGAGGCCCTTTTTGAGAAATACGGTCTTACCCCCGAAGAAATGATTGAACTTAAAAGCCTTATGGGTGACAGTTCGGATAATATCCCCGGTGTTGCAGGTGTTGGTGAAAAAACCGCTACCGACCTTATTAAGCGTTTTCACAGCATTGACTATATTTACGAAAATCTTGAAACCCTTGATATTAAAGATGGCGTTAAATTAAAACTTGCAAATGGTAAAGAAAGTGCATTTTTGAGCCGCGAACTTGGTACTATTTGCAAACAAGCACCCATAAGCCGAAATATTGAAGACTATGCTAAAAAGCCTTGCAACGAGGAAGATTTAGCAAGACTTATGACAAAACTCGAATTCTTCAAACTTCTCGAAAAATTTGGTCTTAAAGCACAAAACACTGTTCAAAAAACAGAAACCGAAGAGGTTAAAAACTTGAAAACAGGTGAATACAACCCCGATTTCAAGGGAACGGCTGTAATTTTTGAAGAAAACGGCGAATATGCCGCAGTTGCCCAAAATACCGTTTGCCGTTTAACCGACACTCAACTTTTAGAAATACTTGAAAATGAAAAAATTTCAAAAAAAGTTTACGATTACAAAAATCTTTATAAACAATTTCCAACTATAATTAATGTGGAATTTGATGCTTTGTTGGCGGGTTATTTATGCAACCCATCAGCATCATCTTATACCCCAGACCGTTTAGCAAGTGAATACGGCGCAAATTTGCCACAAATTGAAACCGAAGATGCACTTTTAAAAAATGCTTGTTTATTTGCTGACACTTGCGAAAAATTGGAAGCCGAACTTTTAAAAACAAATCAACTCGACCTTTTAAAAGAAATCGAATTGCCTTTGGCTAAAGTTTTAGGCGATATGGAACTTACAGGTTTTAGTGTTGACCTTAACGGCTTAAAACAAATGTCGCAAGAACTTGGAACGCGTATTGAGTTTATCGAAAAAGAAATTTATAACCTTGTTGGTTATGAATTTAATTTAAATTCACCAAAACAATTAGGCGTTGCCCTTTTTGAAAAATTAGGACTTCCCGCTAAAAAGAAAACCAAAAGTGGATACAGTACAGACGCCGAAGTTTTGGAAGAATTACGCACTGCCCATCCTGCAGTTGAATTATTACTTGAATACCGCCAACTTTCAAAACTTAAATCTACCTATACTGATGGATTGCAAAATTGCATTGGGGAAGACGGCAAAATTCATACTACTTTCAACCAAACCGAAGCGCGTACAGGAAGAATTAGTTCATTAGAACCAAATCTTCAAAATATCCCTGTTAGAACAGAACTTGGCAAAAAACTTCGCGAATTTTTTGTTGCTGAAGAAGGCAAGGTTTTAGTTGACGCTGACTATTCACAAATTGAACTTCGCGTTTTGGCTAGTATGTCAAATGACAAAACTATGATAGATGCTTTCCGCTCAGGCGTAGATATTCACACTGCAACCGCCGCCGAAGTATTTAACATTCCAACACCAATGGTCACCCCTTTAATGCGCAGTCACGCAAAAGCGGTAAACTTTGGTATTGTTTACGGAATAGGCGCTTTTTCCTTGTCAAAGGATATTGGCGTTACAAGAAAAGAAGCCGATAGTTATATAAAAAGTTACCTTGCAACCTATAAAGATGTTGCCGCTTATATGGAAAACACTATTAACGAAGCAAAACTTAACGGTTTTGTTACTACACTTTTTAACCGTAGAAGATATTTACCCGAACTTGCAAGTTCAAACGGAAAGTTACGCGCGTTTGGTGAACGCGTTGCAAGAAACGCGCCAATTCAAGGCACCGCGGCAGATATTATTAAACTTGCAATGGTTAAAGTTTTTGAACGCTTAAAAATGGAAGTTCCAACCGCTAAACTTATTTTGCAAGTACACGATGAACTTATTGTTGAATGTTTTGAAAAGGATAAAGATTTAGTTTCTGTTATCTTACAAGACGAAATGAAAGGCGCCGCAAAATTAGCCGTTGAACTTACTGCGGATGCAAATTACGGAAAAAACTGGTTAGAGGCTAAAGGATAATGAATATTTTATTTGTTTGCACAGGAAACACCTGCCGAAGCCCTATTGCCGAAGGGTATTTAAAAAGTCTTAACCTTAAAGATACTTTTGTAAGAAGTTGCGGTCTTTGTGCGGACGGCTCAAAAGTTTCCGAAAATTCCTTACTTGTTATGCAAGAAATAGGTATAGATATTTCCTCCCACATTTCAAAACAACTAACCGAAGAAGATATTACTTGGGCGGATAAAATAATTTGTATGTCGAATTCGCACGTTACCGCTTTACAAAATATTTGCCAAAACAAACTTTCTATTTTAGGCTCTGGAATTAGCGACCCGTTTGGTTGTGATATTAAAATCTACCGCAACTGCCGAAACCAAATTATTAAAGAAATTGAGTTATTGTTTAAAGGCTATTGCGTAGTGCCGTTAGAAGAAAAATATGTTTCCCAAATTGCAGAACTTGAAAAAATTTGTTTTTCTTGCGCCTGGTCCGCCGAAGCAATTTTAGATTCCTTTAAAATGGGAACTAAATTCTTCGTTGCAACCGACAATGAAAAATGTCTTGGCTATGCGGGACTTAGCGCAATTTTAGATGAGGGATACATAACAAATGTTGCCGTATTCCCCGAACACCGCAAAAAAGGTGTCGCCGCCTCTATTATGGAAAGTGTTTTTCGCTTTGCAAAAGAAAACAAACTTTCCTTTGTTTCGTTAGAGGTGCGCCCCTCAAACACTGCCGCCGTTTCACTTTATGAAAAATTTGGTTTCAAAATCGAAGGTAGGCGCAAAAATTTCTATACTGCACCAAATGAAGATGCACTAATTATGACAAAAAGGTTTGATTAATTTGAAAATTTTGAGCATTGAAAGCTCTTGCGATGAAACATCGGTTGCTATTGTAGAAGAACGCGAAGTTCTTTCTAACATTGTTTCAACCCAAATAGCAGAACACCGTATTTATGGTGGCGTTGTGCCCGAAATCGCTTCGAGAAGACATACCGAAGCCATTTCCGCCGTTTGCGAGGAAGCATTAAAAACCGCTCACCTTACCTATAGCGATATTGATGCTATAGCGGTTACATTTGCGCCCGGTCTTATAGGTGCTTTGCTTGTTGGCGTTAATTTTGCAAAAGGTTTAGCGTTAAGCCTTAAAGTTCCGCTTATTCCCGTTCACCATTTGCGAAGTCATATTGCGGCAAACTACTTAGCCCACAAAGACCTTAAACCTCCGTTTTTGTGTCTTTTAGTTTCGGGCGGTAATACAGTAATTGCCGAAGTTACCGATTATACAAAATTTAAAATTATTGGTAGCACTCAAGACGATGCTGCGGGTGAATGTTTTGATAAAACCGCAAGATGTATGGGGCTCGAATACCCCGGCGGTGTGACACTTGACAAAATCGCAACCGTATCCGACCATAAAAAATACCCTTTACCTTATCCAAAGGTAAGTTCGGGCGAGTTTGACTTTAGTTTTTCAGGTCTTAAAACCGCAGTTATAAATTTAGTACACAATGCAAATCAAAAAAATGAGGAAATAGATATTCCTGTTGTTTGCGCAACCGTTAGAGAGCGTGTTTGCGATTTGCTTATTAAAAATACATTCGCCGCTGCCGAAAAATTGGGCTATAAAACAATAACCATTGCAGGTGGTGTTTCGGCAAATAGTGAACTAAGAAGAAGAATGCAAGAAGAATGTGATAAAAGAGGATTTTCGCTTTATTATCCTCCTCTTAAATACTGCGGTGACAATGCCGCAATGGTAGGTGCACAGGCTATTTACGAATATCGCGATGGCAATATTGCCGACTGCTCATTAAACGCAACAGCCACTTTACCAATTAACTACAGATAAAAGGTGATTTTATGAAAAACAAACGTGTTCTTTTAATTGTAAACCCTTGTTCAGGAAGAGCAAAAATGCAAACTGAACTTTTAAGTGTTGTTCAAATTTTTTCATCTGCCGATAATACAGTAACAGTATATCCCACAAAATTTTCAGGAGACGGCACTGAATATGTTAAAAAATTGCCTGAAAACGCTTACGACTTAATCGTTGTTTGCGGTGGTGACGGTACTTTAAACGAAGTTATTTCGGGTATTATGGAATCGGGCAAAAATTTCCCACTCGGATACATTCCTTCGGGCACACTTAACGAATGGTCCTCAGGTCTTAATATTTCAAGAAATATTCAAGATGCCGCAAAAGATATTATAAATTCCGAAACCGTAACCCTTGATATCGGAAAATTCGGGGATAAATATTTTTCTTATACCGCTTCTTTTGGCGCTTTCACTTCGGCTTCGTATTCAGCGCCACAAGATATTAAAAACGTTTTGGGTCAAGCGGCTTACTTCTTTGAAGGTATTAAAAGCCTTGCAAATATTAAACCAATACACCTTAAATTCACTTATGAAGATGGTGAAGTTGAAGGCGACTTCTTATTTGGCGCAATTTCAAATTCGTTATCGGTTGGCGGCATCGTTAAATATGATAAAATCCCTGTAGCACTCAACGATGGCTGGTTCGAAGTTATGCTTATCAAAAAACCTGATAACATTTTAAAACTTCAACCACTTATTGATGGTATTATCAAACACGAGTTTGACCGCGAAGGTATGGTTTTCTTTAGAACCAAAAACTTAACCGTTACTTCAAACGAAGAAGTTGATTGGACTTTAGATGGTGAACACGCTATTGGCGGTACCGAAACTAAAATTTCAAACATTCACAACGCGATTACACTTTTATTACCACACGAAAACTAATTTTTAAAAAGCCTATTGGGGCGGAATGGAGATATGTATGTTTACAAGAGATATTGGTGTTGACTTAGGCACCGCTAATACCTTAGTTTGCTTAAAAGGCAAAGGAATTATAATGCGAGAGCCTTCGGTTGTTGCTTATGATATAAGAAATGATGCCGTTCGTGCGGTTGGTCAAGAGGCAAAAGAAATGATTGGCAGAACACCGGGTTCTATAGTTGCAGTTCGCCCTTTAAAAAATGGCGTTATTGCTGACTTTGATGTTACAGCCGCAATGCTTAAAAGATTTGTGCGCCAAGCACTTACAGGTTCTTTCTTTTCAAGAGTGCGTATGGTAATATGTATTCCTTCGGGCGTTACCGAAGTTGAAAGCCGTGCCGTTTATGATGCCGCAAAACAAGCCGGTGCTTCAGAAGTTGACTTAGTTGAAGAACCAATGGCTGCTGCTGTTGGTGCCGGTCTTCCTGTTTGGGATGCTGCGGGTTGTATGGTAGTAGATATCGGCGGGGGGACTAGTGAAGTTGCTGTAATCTCACTTGGCGATATAGTGACCGCTTCATCACTTCGCGTTGCAGGTGATGACCTTGATGACGCAATAATTAACTATGTTCGTAAAAAACACAATTTGCTTATTGGCGAACGCACCGCAGAACAAATTAAAATTGAAATTGGCTCGGCTAAACCTTATGAAGATGAAAAAGAAATCGAAATTAAAGGTCGTAACCAGGTTGACGGTTTGCCCAAAAATGTAACCATTACTTCGGAAGAAGTGCGCAACGCTATGGCCGATACTATTTCGCAAATCATTGATACAATTCGTCTAACACTCGAAAAAACTCCACCTGAACTTAGCGCTGATATTATTGACCGCGGAATTACTATGACCGGTGGTGGTGCATTACTTCGAGGCCTTGCTGAACTTGTTGCCGAAGAAACAGGTATGCCTGTTACTGTTGCTGCTAACCCGCTCGACTGTGTAGTTTTAGGTACAGCAAAACGCCTTGATGGTGACAGCGGTTTTGATAACTACGTTTTCCGCAGAGGTAAACGCTTTAGATAATTTGGGAGGAAACAAAAATGCGATTTTTCTTTCGCAGTAAGCAGTTTAAAATTATTTTAGTTGTTGCGGTTTCCCTTTTGCTTCTTTCGGGTATTTCCTTTGCTGTTGGCGGTGTTTTATCGCCTCAATCAAATATTTTAGGTATGCTAACCGCTCCTTTGCGTACAGCCGCTACCGAAATCGCTAATTCTATTTCGGACATTGGCAAAGCATACAAAGACGGTAATAAAATTATGCTTGAAAACGCCCAGCTCGAGAGCGAAATAAACGAACTTCGCGAACAATTAAAAGACTATGAAAAAGCAATTGGCGAAAATGAATTTTATAAAGAATATCTTGAACTAAAAGAGGCAAATACCGATTATAAGTTCACTTCTGCCAAATTGATTTCTATCGATAAGGACGACCCATATAAAGGTTTTGTTATAAATCGTGGTTCTTTGCATTCTATTGAAGAAAATGACCCTGTTATTACAAGCGCAGGTCTTGTCGGCTATATTACCGAAGTAGGTCTTACCACTTCAAAAGTCACCACCATTTTAAGTCCCGAACTTATTGCGGGTGCTCTTGATAACCGTACAACTGACTCTGGTCTTCTTTCGGGCAATCTTGAATTTGCTGAAAAAGGATATGCAAAATTTTATAACCTTTCTCGTTCTTGTAATATAGCAATAGGTGACTATGTTGTGACTTCAGGTGAAGGTATTTTCCCCGAAGGTCTACTTATAGGAACTATTTTCTCAATCGGAAGCGATAAATACAACACTTCAATTTATGCAGAGGTTAAACCCTTTGTAAACCTTGATGAAATCCGTAATGTTATGGTTATTACTAATTTTAACGGTCAAGGCGGAATTATAGGTCAGGAGGATAAATAAAAATGCTTAAAAAAAAGCGCCACCCTGTAATTCTTACTTTGAACATATTATTCTTTTTTGTAGTAATTTTATTTCATTATACTAATGCATTTAATCTAAAAATCTATACTGCGACACCTATGCTCATATTACCGCTTTTGGTTTCCTTTTCGTTATTCACTTCGATTTCAAAAGCAGCGGCAGTAGGTTTGTTTAGTGGTATATTTATGGATAGCGTTGCTTCCGGTTCGAGAAGTTTTAACGCTTTGATTTTAATGCTAATTGCCGCTTTTGTGTGCGTAGCATCAAATAACCTTTTTAATAAAAATATACAATCAGCCGTTGTGCTTTCACTTATTTGTTGTATTTTTTATTTTGTTGTATATTGGATTGTTTTTCATACCTTTTCAAAAGAACTTGAAAGCAGTCTTGCATATCTTTTAAAATATGCTTTGCCATCAGCTGTATATAGTTCGGCATTTATTTTTCCGTTTTACTATATTTATAAGCATTTTAATAAAATTAAGTCCGAATAATTCGGGCAGAAAGGAAGCGCTACTTTGCCGTTTAAAAAGAAAAACCAATTTGAAATTTCTGTTTTATCCTTTATCTTAATAATATGCATTTTGCTTTTTAGCGTAAAAACTCATTCGCTGCAAATAAAAAACGCTTCCTTGATTACAGGAATTGATGCAGATGGTGCGGCTGCGGTTAGAACCGCCGTTTTAAAAGCGCCACGCGGTGAAATTCTTGACTGCTATGGAAGACAAATTGCCATTAACCGCGATGGTTATAACATCGTTTTTAATAAAGCATATATTAAGGACAACCTTAATGATGTTATTTTAGCATTGGTAAACACCTGTATTTCATACGAAACTGCTTGGATTGATGAACTTCCCTTAAGTTTGGAATCTCCTTATAATTTTACCGATGATGAAAAAGCAATCAAAAAACTTACCAAAAAATTAGATCTTGCTCATTACGCAAGTAACAAAGATTGCTTTAAAGAGATGGTAGTAAGATACGACCTCAAGGGCTATTCTAAAGAAGACCAACGCAAAATAATGGGTGTTCGCTATAGTATGGAAATTGCCGATTTTTCACTTTCTTATCCTTTCACATTTGCCGAAGATATTTCAAGCGAACTTATGCTTAGAGTAAGTGAAAACTCTTTTCTGCTTTCGGGTGTCACCATTGACGTTGTTCCTTTTAGAGAGTATACCGACACTACCTTTGCGGTAAACCTTATTGGCTCGGTTGGTCCTATTTATAAGGAAGACTGGGAAGAATACAAAAAGAAGGGCTATTCTTACTCGGATAAAGTTGGTAAAAGCGGTATTGAAAAATGGGCAGAAGAATATCTTCGCGGTACCGATGGTGAAATTGCCTATCGTTTAGATGCTAATGGAAATATCCTTTCAAGTGTGGTTACAAAACAACCTGTTGCAGGTAAAACCATTATGCTAACCCTCGACAAATCAATACAAAAAAGTGCACAAGACTCTCTTAAAACTGTTGTTAAAAATTTGCAATCACAAGGCAGTTCTGTTGTTGCAGGTACTGCAGTTGCGATTGATATAAATACCGGTGGCGTTATTTGTGCTGCAAACTACCCTACTTATGACTCCGCTACAATGAACAAAAACTATGAATCTTTAAAAAACGACCCTGCAAAGCCTCTTACTAACCGCGCTTTTCAAGGTGTTTATCCAATAGGTTCTACTATTAAACCTATCGTTTCCCTTGCAGCAATGCAAAATAACAAATACAATATAGGCGAAACTATAAACTGTGTTCACACTTATAATTTCTTTGAAGATTACAAACCTAAATGTATGCATCGCCACGGTTCAATCGCATTAAAAACCGCGCTTTCAAAAAGTTGTAACTATTTCTTCTTTGAACTTGGCCGCCGCGTTGGTGCTACAACCCTTACCGATTACTTTATGCAGTTTGGTTTAGGTGTTAAAACGGGTGTTGAAGTTGATGATGCAGCAGGTATTTTACTTAAACCTACAAGTGATGGCGTTGGCGGTACAACACTTCAAATTTCAATCGGTCAGTTAAACGCCTTTACCCCGTTACAACTTGCAAACTATACCTCAACTCTTGCAAATGGCGGTACACACTATAAAGCAACCTTAATTGATAAAATCGTTTCTTACGATATTTCAAAAGTTTACGATGAAAATAAACCTGTTGTACAAAATAATATTGAAATAAATCAAACCTATCTTAACGCAATTAAAGAAGGTATGCTGTCTGTTACAGAAGATGGTACAGGTCGTGCCGCTTTGGGTGACTATCCAATAAAAGTAGGCGGTAAAACAGGTACTTCACAGGTCACAAACGCCGCTGACCATAGCGTGTTTATAGCCTTTGCCCCATTTGATAAACCCGAAATTGCCATTTCTGTAGTGCTTGAACACGGAAGCTCGGGTTACTCGGCAGGTACTGTTGTTCGCAATATTTTAGATGCATACTTCTTTACCGATAACACAACCGTAGAAAATCCCCCATTATTTACGGTTTTAAGCTAATTTTTAAAGGCTTTAAAATTGACAAAATATATTTACTATGATAGAATATATTTTATAATATTTTTACCTGTGAGGTGTTTTTATGAGTAAAGTTTTCGCCGTAACTTCCGGAAAAGGCGGTGTAGGTAAATCTACTGTTTCGGTAGGTTTAGCTCTTTCACTTTGTAAAATGGGTAAAAAGGTTTTACTTATTGATATGGATGAAGGTCTTCGTTGCCTCGACCTTATGCTTGGCATTGATAAAACTGCTATTTTTGACTTGTCCGATATTCTTATGGGAAAAGAAATTGCAGATGCTGTATATCCTGTAACACAAGCCGAGGGCTTGTACCTTATCCCCGCTCCCGCAAAACTCGGTATGATTGATGCTTACGCTTTTACAAAATTTGTAGGAGAAATTACCCCTAAATACGATATTGTTCTATTCGACTTCCCTGCCGGAATTGACTTTTCGCTTTATAATTGCTTACCTAAAGATACACTTTTCCTTACAGTTGCCGCTCCTGACCCCGTTACTGTTAGAGATGCCGCAACAGTAAGCAGTATGTTGGCTGAAATAGGTTGTAATTCTCGACTAATTATTAACCGTTTCGAATACAAACTTTCAAGAAAACAAATATTTAAAAATATTGATGAAATTATTGATAGCGCAGGACTTCAACTTATAGGTATCATTCCAAAAAGTGAGTCTTTGGCACTATTTTCAGTTAAACACGACTTAAAACCAAACGACAATGCTACCTCAGCCTTTTCGCGCATCTCTAATCGCTTAATAGGAGGCAGCGTTCCATTGCCAAAACCGCGTAAAATATGAAAGGATGTTTATTATGACAATTGCTTTAATCGCCCATGACGCTAAAAAAGAACTTATGGTTCAGTTTTGTATCGCTTACTGCGGAATTTTGAGCAAATACAATATTGTAGCTACCGGCACTACCGGTAAAATGGTTTCCGAAGCGACAGGACTTGAAATAATTAAATTTTTAGCAGGTTCTCAAGGTGGCTCACAACAAATCGCTTCTCGCATTGGTTGTGATGAGATTGACCTTTTACTTCTCTTCCGTGACCCTCTTACTGCTAAACCTAACGAACCCGATGAACAAGCATTACTTCGCCTTTGTGATGTTCATAACATCCCTGTTGCTACTAATATTGCAACTGCTGAAATGCTTATACACGGTCTCGAACGTGGCGACCTTGATTGGCGCGAAATTGCAAAAAATAACCACTAATTTGGAGTATAATTATGAGTGAAATTAACCGTGCAATAAAAGGCACGAATGATATATTGCCGTCTGACAGTTATAAGTGGCAATTTGTTGAAAACAGAATGTTAGAAACCGCAAAACTTTTCGGTTTCGAAGAAATTAGAATACCTGTTTTTGAACATACCGAAGTTTTCACCCGCAGTGTAGGGGACACTACCGATGTTGTTCAAAAAGAAATGTATACTTTTGATGATAAAGGCGGTCGTTCGATTACACTTCGCCCCGAGTTTACCGCAGGTGTTATAAGAAGTGCTATTGAAAAAGGTCTTGTTAACGGCGCTTTACCGCTTAAAACCTGTTATATCGGCGGTTGCTACCGCTATGAAAAACCCCAAGCAGGAAGACTTAGGGAATTCCACCAGTTTGGTGTTGAATGTATTGGCGCTTCCGCCCCTAATGCTGATGCAGAAGTTATTGCTTTAGCAAAACAGGTGTTAGACTCTATCGGTATCGAAAAAATTTCACTTGAAATAAATTCTATTGGTTGTCCCGAATGTCGAAAAAATTTCCAAAACGCTTTAAAAGAATATTTTTATAAGAATATTGACAACCTTTGCGACACTTGTAAGGATAGACTTGAACGCAACCCAATGCGAATACTTGACTGTAAGTCACCTATTTGCAAAAAGATTTGCGAAGATGCGCCGGTTGTTATTGATTACCTTTGTGAAGACTGTTCTAACCACTTCCAAATGGTTAAAAAACACCTTAACGCCGCAGGTATTGAGTTTACAGTTAACCCACACATTGTAAGAGGACTTGACTATTACACAAGAACTGTTTTCGAATTTGTTTCAGGCGATATTGGTGCTCAAAGTACAGTTTGCGGCGGCGGCAGATACGACGGTCTTATTGCTCAAATGGGCGGACCCGAAACTGCTTCATTAGGTTTTGCAATGGGTATTGAAAGACTTATGATGGTTCTTGAAAGCCAACAAACCGAATTGCCAAAAACCAATAATTGCGACCTTTATATTGTTACAATGGGCGAAAACGCTTCTTTGAAGGCTAGTGAACTTTGTAACGATTTAAGAGTTGACGGCTTTAAGGTTCAAACCGATATTAGTAATAGAGGTCTTAAAGCACAAATGAAATACGCCAACAAAATCGGTGCTCTATACACCCTTGTTTTAGGCGACACCGAAGTTGATTCAGGAAAAGCTAAACTTAAAAATATGAACACCGGCGAAGAAACCGACATTTCACTTAATACTCTTTCACAAGAATTATTTGATATTTCTAAAAAAGATGCACTTGACAGTTTAGCAGATTCTATTCTTTAAGGAGAAAAAAATGAAACTTGATAGATTAGAAAATTTAAAGCGCACCCACTATTGCGGTACGCTTAGAAAAGGAAATATAGGAGAAAATGTTACTGTTTTTGGTTGGGTTCAACGTAGACGTGATTTAGGCGGTCTTATTTTCGTTGATTTAAGAGATAGAACAGGTATTGTTCAATTAGCGTTTGACGATAATACCGAAAAGGATATTTTTGAAAAAGCAACCGCGCTTCGCAGTGAATTTGTTGTAGCTGCAAGTGGTAGCGTTCGTATGCGTTCTTCTATTAACCACGATATTCCTACAGGTGATATTGAATTAGAGGTTACTACCCTTAAAATTTTAGGTAAGAGCGAAACTCCACCTTTTGAAATTTTAAACGATAGCCTTGCAAATGAAGAATTACGCCTTAAATACCGTTATCTTGATTTGCGTCGCCCTGATATTCAAAAAAATATCTTAATGCGCCATAAAATTACCAAGGTAACAAGAGACTATTTTGATGAAAACGGTTTTATCGAAATCGAAACTCCTACCCTTATTAAATCTACACCTGAAGGTGCGCGTGACTATCTTGTGCCTTCAAGAATTCATAAAGGCAGTTTCTTTGCACTTCCACAATCCCCTCAATTATATAAACAACTTTTAATGCTTTCGGGATTTGACCGCTATATGCAAATTGCCCGTTGCTACCGCGATGAAGATTTACGCGCTGATAGACAACCCGAATTTACACAAATCGACCTTGAAATGTCCTTTGTTCAAATGGAAGATGTTTTCAAGGTAGCCGAAGGTTATGTTTCAAAATTATTTAAGGAAGTTTTAAATGTAGATATTCCTACACCACTTCCAAGAATTACCTTTACCGAGGCTATGAACGATTACGGCTCTGACAAACCCGATACCCGTTTTGAAATGAAAATCAAGGACTTATCTGATATTGTTAAGGATTGTGGTTTCTCGGTTTTCGCTGATACTGTTAAAAATGGTGGTACTGTTCGTGCTATTACCGCTAAAAATGCCGTTTCGGTTTACACCCGTAAAGAAATTGATAAATTAACCGAAGAAGCAAAAGGCATTGGCGCTAAAGGTCTTGCATTTATCCGTTGGGTAGAAGATGTTCCAACCTGCTCGTTCTCTAAATTTATGACTGAGGAAGAAATGAAAGCCATTTTAGAGGCTACAGGTGCTGAGAAGGGTGACGTTGTATTTATCGTTGCCGACCGCAAGAATACCTGCCTTTCAGTTTTAGGTGCACTTCGTTTAACTGTTGCTAAACGTTTAGAAATTATTCCCGACAAGTATAACTTTGTTTGGATTACCGAATTCCCATTCTTCGAATACAACGAAGAAACAAAACATTGGGACGCTATGCACCACCCATTCACTTCACCATTGGACGAATGTGTTGCATTTCTTGACACTAATCCCGAAAAGGTATTCGCAAAGGCTTACGACTTGGTGCTTAACGGCGTTGAACTTTCAAGCGGTTCAATCCGTATTACCGACCCTGAACTTCAATCAAAAATGTTCAAGGCTTTAGGTCTTACAGATGAAGAGGCTCACGAAAAGTTCGGCTTCTTAACCGATGCTTTCCGCTTCGGTGCTCCACCACACGGTGGTATGGCTATTGGTCTTGACCGACTTGTTATGATTATGTGCGGTTGTGATTCACTTCGTGATGTTATTGCATTCCCTAAACTTTCAAACTCAAGTGAACTTATGTCGGGCGCACCTGCAAAGGTTGATAATGTTCAACTGTCAGACCTTGCAATCGCCCTTGATTTACCAAAAGAAAATTAAAATTACGTATAAAAAAAGAAGAGTAGAATTTCTACTCTTCTTTTTTTAGAACATAGATATTTGGTTTGTATCTGGCAAATCATTCATAGCCCCCAAATCAGTAAGGTTTTGAATAATTGTTTTTGATACACCCGACTCTATTTGGAAATCTTCACGCGAAATAAAGTTACCCTTTTGCGCGGTTTCATAAATCGCATAAGCCGCCTTTTCACCTACTCCCGAAAGTGCGCCAAAAGGTAGGCGCATTTTGCCGTTTTCAGGCAAATACTTCATAGCGTGTGATTTATTTAAATCAATAGGCAATACTTCTATACCGCGTGATAAAAGTTCGTTAAATATAAGCATATTATCGTAAACGTCAAGTTCCTTTTGGGTAGCATCCTTACCCTTTGCCTTAATATCGCGCAAATATCTTCTTACCGCTTCCTTACCACCCATAATTGTTGGCACATCAACATCTTCGGGTCGAGCAGTAAAGTACGCACAGTAAAATTCAAGCGGATGGTAAACCTTGTACCAAGCAAGTCGCAAAGCACCTATAACATACGCTGCCGCGTGGGCTTTAGGGAACATATACTTAATTTTATAACAACTTTGTATATACCATTCAGGAACACCCACAGCGCGCATATCGTCTTCCATAGCGCCCCATTCTTCTTTTGAAACAGCACCTTTTGCAACCAAACCTTTACGAACAGTTTCGGTTATCTTAAAGGCTCTACCCTCTTCCATACCTTGATGGATTAAGTAAACCATAATATTATCACGCGTACCGATAACTTCCGAAATAGTGCAAGTACCGTTGTCAATTAAATCTTTAGCGTTACCAAGCCAAACGTCAGTACCGTGGGAAAGTCCCGAAATTTGAAGCAAATCAGAAAAGTTTTGGGGTTGACAGTCAATAAGCATTTCTCTTACAAACTTTGTGCCAAATTCAGGTAAGCAAAATGTTCCCGTTTTGGAGTCAATATCTTCAGGTGTAACACCTAAAACTTCGGGTGAAGTAAAAAGACTATAAACGTTTTTATCGCTCATTGAAACCTTACTGACAGGTATTCCGGTATACTCTTCCAAATACTTATAAGTTGTCGGTACAACGTGACCTAATTCGTCAAGTTTAAGAATTGTATCGTGAATAGAATGAAAGTCAAAATGAGTTGTAGTAACGCCTGACTCAGGCTTATTAGCAGGATGTTGTATAGGACAAAAATCGTAAATCGTGTTAGTTCTTGGCACTACAATCATACCCGCAGGGTGTTGACCAGTAGTCGTTTTAATTTCCGATTTTTCAACAAGTTTTGCTAAACGGTTAAGTTCGGCATTACTTAAAGTAATACCCTTTTTCTCGGCATAAGCCTTTGCAAAACCAAAGGCGGTTTTTTCAGCAACGGTAGAAATTGTACCCGCTTTGAAAACGTTTTCCGCACCGAAAAGGGTTTCGGTATACTTTTGAACTTCGGTTTGGAATTCATCCGAGAAGTTAAGGTCAATATCAGGAACCTTATCACCCTTAAACCCTAGGAATGTTTCAAAAGGTATATCGTGACCATCGCGGTTAAGAGGTGTATTACAATGTGGGCAATTCTTTTCGGGTAAGTCAAAACCTGAACCTACCTCACCCTTTGTAAAGAACTCACTGTACTGACAGTTAGGACATACATAATGCGGTGCTAACGGATTAACCTCGGAAATTCCCGCCATTGTTGCAACAAAAGAAGACCCTACCGAACCACGTGAACCAACCAAGTAGCCGTTTTCTTCACTAAATGCAACCAACTTTTGCGCCGAGATATACATTATAGAAAATCCGTTGCTAATAATTGAGTTAAGTTCTTTATCGAGTCGTTTTGCGACTATTTCGGGAACATCTTCGCCATATTTTTTGTGTGCATTATCCCAACAAATTTGACGGAGTAAATCATCCGAACCCTCAATTACAGGCGGATAGTTTCCTTCGGGTACAGGTATTACATCACCCGACACCATATCGGCAATTTTTTGCGGATTATCAATTACAAATTCCTTTGCTCTATCGCCAAAATAAGAAAATTCTTCAAGCATTTCAGTTGTAGTTTTAAAGTATAGAGGTGCTTGGTTATCGAAATCATCATAACCTTGACCCGCCATTAAAATTTTACGGATAATTTCATCTTCGGGTTTTAAGAAGTGAACGTCACCTGTTGCAACAACCGGTTTGCCTAACTTGTCCGCAATTTCTACAACTTTGCGGTTAAAGTCGCGAATAACTTCAATGCTCGTTACTTTGCGGAATTTATTTGGTATTAATTCGCCCGTTTTCTTATCCTTTTTATCGGGCAAACTTGATTCCCTAACCATAAATTCGTTATTGCCGACAGGTTGAATTTCAAGGTAATCATAATAATCGGCAATTCTTAAAAGTTCTTCTTCGGGTTTTTCTTCGATAATCGCCTTATAAAGTTCACCTTGTTCACAAGCAGAACCTACAATAAGTCCCTCGCGGTGAGCATCTAACTTACTGCGAAGTGTAAGCGGTCTACCCTTAAAGTTGTTTATATGTGCATCCGATACTAACTTGTATAGATTTTTTAAACCAACAAGGTCTTTTACTAAAATTATTTGGTGATTGCGCTTAATTTGTTTAGGGGTAAGTTTTGTTATATCTTCGTTTACATCATCAACAAAATAACCTTCAACACCGTAAATAACCTTAAAGTCGCCACCCGATTTGCGTATTTTTTTAACCGCAGCAGCCGCCGCAGGATATGCTTGAACAACACCGTGGTCGGTAATAGCTACTGCCTTGTGCCCCCACTTATACGCTTGATTTATAATACTTGAAGCTGAGCAAACCGCGTCTTTTTCTGACATATTGGTATGGCAGTGAAGTTCTATTCGCTTTTCGCCCTCGTAATCATCGGTTTTAGAATAGCTTTGCAAAAGCGCTATTGCTCTTGGCTTTACAATAAACTCTTTTTTGTAATTATCAAACTCGTAACTTCCGTTAACAAGTATGTAATTACCGTCTTTCACAAGTGCCACATCGCCCATTTTTTTAGGGTCCATAAACATTGATGCCGAAAGAGAGTTTGTGTGGTCCGAAAAAGAGAAACTAAATACAATCATTTCGCCGCGCTTGGTGTTAATTTTGCGTTCTTCAACGCCAAATACTTCACCCCAACAGCAAATTTCGGTATCGTCCCCCGTAACCTCAATCATAGGTTTTGTATTATTATCAATTCTTCTTCCGTAGAATACCTTTGGATTATCAAGATAAACTATTCCGTTTTTAGGTTTTTCTTCCCGTTTTTCAAAGGTTATTGACTTTTCTTTGGGTACGCTATCATTTTTCTTTTCAGCCTTTGGCGCTACTACTTCTATTGGCGGAATTTCCATTTCAACATCTTCAAGTTGTCCTACAAACTCAACCGCCAACTCTATATTAAACCTCTCTTTCAAAAGGTTTACTAACGCAGTTTCAAACTTTGCTTCGCAAAGATGTTTATATCCGCCGTGCTTTAAAGTTACGGTTAATTTTCCGTTATCAAGCAAAAACTCAGCACCTGTTAAATAGCCATTTACTGCAGCATTTTTAAGTTTTAATTCTTCTGCCGCATCGCTACACGCTTTTTCGCAAAGCATATCGCTTTCAAAAATATATGTATCGCTTAAACTATTAAGTCTTAAAGCATTCATTAATGCTCTTTTTATTTCAAACTGATGCTTTCTTTCAATATAACAATTAGGCTTTAAAGAAACTTCTAATGTGCGCCTATCAATATCAAGATTACATTTTTTAATTTCAGCTTTCTTTATTTCTTCAAATATATTTTCTTCTAACTGAATACCAAAAATATCTGAAAACTGTGCCGTTTTCATTATTTCAACTCCGTTACATTTTTTCTATTTCCTCAACTAATGTGTCAAGCAATTCGCTTTCAGCCAACTTTTTAACAATTTTGCCCTCTTTAAAAAGTACACCGCAACCGTCACCACCGGCAATACCTATATCCGCGGCACTCGCTTCTCCGGGTCCATTTACCACGCAACCCATAATAGCAACGGTTATGTCTTTATTTATGTGTGAAAGGCGTTTTTCCGCCTCTTTAGCAATACCAATTAAATCAATCTTTGTTCTTCCGCAGGTTGGGCAAGAAACAAACTTTATACCGTCATTTCTAACGCCTATAGCCTTTAAAAGTTTAATACCTGCTTCAACCTCTTTTACAGGGTCATCGGTCAAAGAAATACGCAAGGTATTTCCTATACCGCGAAGTAATAGTCCACCAATACCCGCAGCCGATTTTATAACACCCATATTTTCAGTACCCGCTTCGGTAACACCTAAATGCAAAGGATATGGGCATTTTTCGGCAGCCAACTCATAAGCTTTATACATCTTAAATGTATCGGAAGATTTAAGCGACAATACGATATCATTAAAGTCAAACTTTTCAAGTAATGATATATGATAAAGTCCGCTTTCAACCATCGCCTCAGGTGTAACCGCGCCGTACTTCGCCAAAATTTCCTTTTCAAGTGAGCCCGAATTTACAC
Source organism: Acutalibacteraceae bacterium (assembly GCA_045587685.1). Classification (GTDB taxonomy): domain Bacteria; phylum Bacillota; class Clostridia; order Oscillospirales; family Acutalibacteraceae; genus UBA737. The sequence goes on along the minus strand of JAZNCS010000054.1, from coordinate 56,015 downwards.
CAATTCTAATTGGTATATTTTTTTGCTTACAAGCATCAACCACTAATTTAACCTTATCTTCGCTGCCAATGTTACCGGGATTAATTCTAATTTTATCCGCTCCCGCGTGAGCGCTTTCAATAGCCAAACGGTAATCAAAATGTATATCCGCTACAACAGGGATTGTAATATTTTCTTTTAGCGCTTCTAATGTTTTTAAAGCCTCTTTGTCAGGCACAGTAACACGCACAATATCGCAACCCGCCGTTTGTAATCTTTTAGCTTGGGCTACGTTGCCACGGGTATCGTGCACGGGGACTGACAACATTGACTGCACACTTATAGGTGCGCCGCCGCCTATTTCAACATTTCCCGCTTTAACCTTTACAGTTTTATCATTCGTAAACATTAGAATATCAAACTCCAAATATCTTTAATAGTTATAAGTGCCATAAACCCTAAAAGTAAAGCAAAACCAATACCGTGTACCAAAGCTTCATACTTTTGGGGTACTTTTCTTTTAGTAATCATTTCAAACAAAATAAACATTATTCTTCCGCCGTCAAGCGCAGGTATAGGCAACAAATTAAAAATACCCAAATTTATGGTTATCAGTGCCATTATAGGCAATAAATTTTGTAAACTTTGCCTTGCCGCATTTCCTATAACCGCCGCCGTTCCCACAGGTCCCGACATTGCGCTTATTCCGTACTTACCGCTAATTAAATCTATAAATGAACGCCAAATAACTGTACAGTAAGATACCGCGGTTTTAAATGTTTGTTTTATATATGTGCTAAAGGTTTTTTCTTCACCGTAAACCTTAAAATCAAGCGATAAATAACTTATCCCTTCATATTCTTCGGTTTCAAACTCAACATCTTCGAGTTTAACCTTTTTATTATTTCGCTCAACCAACATATCAATTTTACCGTCTTCAACATTGGTAAAAGCGTAACTTAAATCGTAGGTTGTGAAAATTTTTCTGCCGTCAACTTCTAAAATAGTGTCCTCTACCTTTAGTCCGCTTTTTTGGCTACTCGCGTTATCCGCAAACTCGGCAACGGTAGTAGTTGCAAACATTTTGCTTGGCGCTAAAATAATTGCCACAATTATAAGCCCTAAAATAAGGTTAAACACTGCGCCCATAACCACAATTAAAAATCTGCGCCACGCCGCTTTGTTGCAAAAAGCCTTGCTGTCGGAACTATTTTCATCTTCACCCTCCATAGCACAATAACCGCCTAATGGAAAAAGGTTGAAAGAGTACTTGGTTTCGCCTAATTGTTTTGAAAAAAGTTTAGGACCAAAACCTACCGCAAACTCGTTAACCCTAACACCTAAAAGTTTAGCCGCTATAAAATGGCCAAATTCGTGTATAACAATTAACACTAAAAATAAAAGCACAGCCACCGCATAAGGCCAAAAATTATTCCAAATTTCTAAAAGAGATATATTAATCACCTACTGTAAATCGTTAACTAATTGTCTTGCCCATTTGTCTGTATACAAAATATCTTCTAAAGTAAAGTCTTTTTTATTCTCGGCTTTTTCTAAAGCTTTTTCAACCAAATCGGCAATTTGTAAAAATTTGATTTTGCCTTGCAAGAAAAGTTTTACTGCTTCTTCATTAGCACCGTTTACCGCGGTCGGCTTTAAACCGCCTTGGTTAATTGCCTCAATACAAATAGGCAAACAACGGAATGTTTTAGTATCGGGCTTTTCAAAGGTTAAAGTACCAATATCCGAAAGGCTCAAACGCTCAAAACAAAAGTCGTTTCTTTCGGGATATGTTAAAGCGTATTGAATAGGCAACTTCATATCAGGTGTACCCAACTGCGCAATAACCGCGCCATCCGACAGCTCTACGCCCGAATGTAAAATACTTTGCCTATGCACCAAAACCTCAATATCATTTGCGGGGATTTGGAAAAGATGCACCGCCTCAATAACCTCAAGCCCCTTGTTCATAAGTGTTGCCGAGTCAATCGTTATTTTAGCGCCCATAGACCAATTAGGGTGGTTGAGTGCCTCTTTTACGGTTACATTCTCTAAATCTTTTTTAGTTTTACCATAAAAAGGACCGCCCGAAGCCGTTAAAATTATCTTTTTAAGGCTTTTTTCGGGTGCGCCTTGAAGCGACTGAAAAATTGCCGAGTGTTCACTATCAACAGGCAAAATTTTAACGCCTTTTTCAAAGGCCGCACGGTTTACAATCTCGCCACCTGTTACTAACGTTTCTTTGTTAGCAAGAGCAATATCTTTACCCGCTTCAATAGCAGTTAATGTAGGACGTAACCCCGCAATACCAACAATAGAATTTAGCACAGTGTCGGCTTCATTCATAGCCGCAACTTCGCAAACACCCTCTAAACCCGACAAAACTTTAATATCAGTATCTCCGAGTTTAATTTTAAGTTCTTTTGCTTTTTCACTGTCAAAAACCGCAACCGCTTTAGGCTTAAACTCACGCGCTTGGGTTTCCAACATATCTATATTATTCCCCGCAACCAAGCCAATAATCTTATAACCGTTGCGGCGCGCAACCTCTAAACTTTGTGTGCCTATTGACCCTGTTGAGCCTAATATTGTAAGATTTTTCATTAGATTACTCCTAATCCTATGCAAAAATATAACAACGGAGCTATCATTATAATACTGTCAACTCTATCTAAAATTCCGCCGTGACCGGGGATTAAATTTCCGTAATCTTTAAGGTCAACACTTCTCTTAATAGCCGAAGCAAAAAGGTCTCCAACCATACCTAAAATGCAAAACGGAATTGTAAGAATTACAGGCAAAATAATCGCCTTATCAAAACAAAGGGAGAGTATAACTGTTACAATAATACTTGAAACTATACCGCCAACTGCACCCTCAACAGTCTTTTTAGGGCTAATGTTAGGACATAATTTGTGCTTACCGATTGTAACACCTGTAAAATAAGCACCCATATCACAAACAGAAGAAAAGTTAAGAAGTAACAATAAATAATATATTCCGTTCTTACTAATTATTACATCATTAAGTGAAGAAAACATTGTTATTAGAAGATATGGCATACCGCAAAGTACAGCTATTTGTGCCAATCCAAAATCACTATGATTTTTAAGTACCAAAATTACAGAATAAATAACAAATGCAACAAGTAACCCTGAATAAACATTTGACCATATAAAACTAAAGTTATTTAAACATTGGGCTGTTTCGCTACTCCATTCAGAGTAATGTGCTGTTGAGCCCCCTGGCAACAAACCAAAAATCATATAAAATAACTCTTTACTAGTTGCAATTATTCTTAAAAATACAAAGACAGCGGCGCCAAGCCATGCAGCCTTTGATTTTATTCCTGCTGCATTGTGTAAAAGTTCATAAACTGCAACTGCGGCAATTAATGCCACCGCTACAGTAATTATAACAGAGTTCCATAAATACCCTACCGCTAAAACAGCCGCTACGATAACACCCATTACAATTCCCGAAATAATACGAGTTTTCATTTTTAAACGCCTCCAAACCTACGGTTTCTTTTATTATATTCATCAATCGCTTCATCTAAATCTTTTGTTGTAAAGTCAGGCCAAAGCGTATTAGCAAAATAATATTCCGCATAAGCCGACTGCCAAATAAGATAGTTAGAAGTTCTATGCTCACCGCTTGGTCTTATAACAAAATCAGGGTCGGGCATATTTGCGGTGTAAAGATACTGAGAAATTGTTTGCTCGGTAATATCTTCCGCCAAAATACCCTCTTCAATAATTCTTTTAACGGCGTTTTTAATTTCATCTCTACCGCCGTAGTTTATTGCAATATTAAGATTTAAGCCCGTAGCATCTTTTGAACCATCTTCGTTTTTCTTTATGAGTGCCTTAATATCATCTGCTAAAGGTGTTAAATCGCCAATAAATTTAACCTTAATATTTTCATCTTTAAAGTTTTCGGCATCGCGAAGATAATCGCGCAAGAGGTTCATTATGCCCTCAACCTCTTCTTTTGGTCTTTTCCAATTTTCAGTTGAAAAAGCATAAACTGTTAAATATTCAACACCGATTTTATTACAGTAACGCGCAATGTTTTTAAAGGTTTTAGCACCTGCTACGTGCCCTGCCGAACGGGGCATTTTTCTTTTTTTAGCCCATCTACCGTTACCATCCATTATTATTGCTATATGGCGAGGTAACTTTCGCTCTATTTCTTTCTTTTTAAAAATCGACAATTAAAACACCACCCTAAAGGGAAATAAAGGGCTGTAGATAAACAGCCCTTAAAATTTTATTAGATTTCGAGAATTTCTTTTTCTTTAAGACCAGCGAGGTCATCAATTTCCTTACAAAATCTATCAGTAAGGTTTTGAATTTTCTTTTCGCCGTTTGCTTCATCATCTTCAGTGATTACGTTGTTTTTCTTTAAACCTTTAAGTTTTTCTAAAGCATCACGGCGGGTGTTACGAATAACAACCTTTGAATTTTCAGCAAACTTTTTAACATCTTTAACAATTTCTTTTCTGCGTTCCTCAGTAAGTGGTGGGAAAGCAAGGCGGATAACCCTACCATCGTTTTGTGGGTTAATACCAATATCCGAAATTAAAATTGCTTTTTCAATATCCCTGAGTGTTGAAGCATCCCAAGGTTGAATCATTAAAATACGTGGTTCAGGTACTGAAACCGCAGCCATTTGTTGAATTGGTGTTGGAGCACCATAATAGTCAACAGTTATACGGTCAAGCACAGATACATTTGCTCTACCTGCGCGAACTGATTTATAGTCACGGTCAAGCGCCGCTAAAGTTTTATTCATTTTTTCTTCAGTAACATTCAAAAGTTCTTTCATTACTATTTCCTCCTATTTAACAACAGTACCTATTGACTCGCCACACATTGCCGAAACAATGTTTTGCGGATTATCAAGATTAAATACCAAAATTTCAATGCCATTATCCATACAAAGTGAAGCTGCTGTGCTATCCATAACGTGAAGTCCCTTTTGAAGAACATCCAAATGTGAAAGTGTATCAAACTTTTTAGCATCAGGATTCTTTTTAGGGTCACTGTCATAAACACCGTCAACATTAGTTGCTTTAAATATTACATCTGCACCGATTTCAGCCGCTCTAAGCGCTGCCGCAGTGTCGGTTGAGAAGAATGGGTTGCCTGTACCGCAACCAAAAATAACAACTCTTCCCTTTTCTAAATGTCTAACTGCTTTGCTTCTAATATAAGGTTCAGCAATTTGGCGCATTTCAATAGCAGTTTGAACACGAGCATTAACGCCTAACTGTTCAAGCGCATCAGCTAAAGCCAAAGAATTTATGCTGGTTGCCAACATTCCCATATGGTCAGCGCGGGTTCTATCCATTTTGCCGCTACTTCTACCGCGCCAAAAATTACCGCCTCCAACAACAATAGCAACTTGAACTCCCATTTGGGCACAGTCTTTTACTTTGCTACAAACTTCAAGCACCTTATCAAAATCAATGCCAACGCCTTTTTCACCCGCAAGTACCTCGCCGCTAAGTTTTAAAAGCACTCTTTTATATATCGGTTTCATTTTTTTCACTCCGTATTATATATTATTAAATATATTTTACATTATACTAAAGACAAAGTCAATCGAAATATATAAAAATACCCTCTTGAAATGTTTCAAAAATGTGTTAAAATAATTAAGTAGATTAACATTAAGGAGATATAAAAAAATGGCAAAACAAGTAATGGTTGAAATTTCAGCAAGACACGTACACGTTTCTCAAAAGGATTTGGAAATTCTTTTTGGTGAGGGTTATGAATTAACCCCTAAAAAAGACTTATCACAACCCGGTCAATTCGCTTGTGAAGAAAAGGTTACTGTTGTAGGACCAAAGTCACAACTTAAGGCTTCTATTTTAGGTCCTGTTCGCCCCGATACTCAGGTTGAACTTTCTTTAACAGATGCTCGTTCTATCGGCGTTAGCGCTCCTATTCGTGAGTCAGGCGATGTTGCAAACAGCGGTGTTTGTAAACTCGTAGGCCCTAAGGGTGAAGTTGAATTAACACAAGGTGTTATCGCGGCAAAACGCCACATACATATGACCCCTGAAGATGCTGCAAACTACAATATTACCGACAAGCAAATTGTTTCGGTTAAGGTTACAACTGATGGCCGTTCTTTAGTTTTTGGCGATGTTGTTGCACGTGTTAGCCCTTCTTACAAACTCGCAATGCACATTGATACCGATGAATCTAACGCTGCTTTAGTTGGCGGCGACTGCATTGGTGAAATCCTTGATTAAGCCAATCGGCCTTTATTTGCACATACCTTTTTGCGAAAAGCGTTGTGCTTACTGTAACTTTTACTCGGCTTTTAAAAGCGAGGAAATGCTTGAAAGTTACACAAATTCACTAATTAAGTCTATTAAACAATGGGGCGGCAAAATAAACCGCCCCATTGATAGTATTTATTTAGGTGGCGGCACACCAAGTCTTTTAAACCACCGTTTACCCCAAGTGTTAAACGCAGTTAAAGAAAATTTCAAAGTTTTAGAAAATTCAGAAATAACACTTGAAATAAACCCTTCTAACAATATAGAAGAAATATTAAAAAACGCCGCAAATGCCGGTGTAAACCGAATTTCTATCGGCGCGCAAAGTGGTAACGACCGCGAACTTTCGTTACTCGGAAGAACACATACCGCTTTAGAAACAAAAAACACTGTAGAACTTGCAAAAAATTTGGACTTTAAAAACATATCGCTTGATATTATGTTAGGTCTTCCTAATTCTAACAATCAAACCCTTAAAGAAAGTCTTGATTTTTTAATAGAATTAGACCCTACGCACATTTCAGCTTATATTTTAAAGATTGAGCCTAACACCCTTTTACACAAAAATATAAATAACTTAAATTTGCCCGATGATGACCAAATTGCCGAGCAATACCTTTTTATGTGTGAATACTTAAATAAAAAACAATTTTCGCATTACGAAATATCTAATTTTTGCAAAGAGGGTTTAGAGGGTAAACACAATTTAAAATATTGGCACTGTGAAGAGTATTTAGGAATTGGCCCTTCGGCGCATTCTTTTTTGAACGGCGAACGTTTTTTCTACCCTAACGATTTAAAAGCATTTATAAACGGCACTTCACCGATTTTCGACTCTATTGGCGGAGACCAAAAAGAACAAATTATGTTATCTCTTCGCCTTAAAGAAGGTTATGACTTTAAGGATAATATCCCCGAAAAAGTTTTAAACAAATGTAAACTTTTACAAAAAAACGACCTGTTAAAAATAGAAAAAAACCGCATTTACTTAACCGAAAACGGTATGCTTGTTTCAAATAGTATAATAACCGAAATTTTGGAGTGTTTTTAATGAAAACTTTAAGAATACATTTAATACGCCACGGCGCAACTGACGCTAACTACCAAGGAAAATACATTGGTTGCAAAACCGATTTACCGTTAGCACCCGAAGGTTTTAACGAATTAAGGATTTTAAAAGAGGATATAGAATATCCTAAAATTCAAAAACTTTATTCAAGTCCGTTACTTCGTTGTCGCCAAACCGCCGCTACACTTTATCCTAATATGGATATTCAGTGTGTGGATAATATGATTGAATACGATTTTGGCGATTTTGAAGGCAAAACTGCCGAACAACTTGAAAATCACCCTTCGTTTCTTTCGTGGGCTTCGGGTAAATTATCCGCTCCACCAAACGGCGAAGAAAATAGCGATTTTATTAAACGACTTTGTTTGGGCCTTAACCAAATAATTGTGGATATGCTTAATAACAACATTACTGAAAGTGCTGTTATAATGCACGGCGGCGCGATTATGATGCTTCTTGGCGCTTGTGCAGTACCACAACACAAACCGGTTGAATGGGTCGCAGAAAACGGCAGAGGTTACTCTTTAAGAATAACCCCATCTCTATACCATAAAAGCGGCATTGTTGAAGTTTATGACATAGTATAAAAAAGAGCTACTTTTAAAGTAGCTCTTTTCTTTTAAGATAACGATTGATCACCAAAGTTATTTACGCCCCAATTAGCAGCAATAAATTTAGGGATTTCTATATTTCTAATTTTTTGTCCGTTGAATTTTTCAGTGCCAACACCGTAAGCGAAAACTTTAACAAACTCAGAAGTATGAGAACCTGTTGTGTACTCAGGTTTACCGTCATCGCCAATTTCAAGACCACCTGTCTCGTGGTCAGCAGTGATAATTATCATTGTATCAGGGTTATATAACGCATATTCCATAAATGCGCCAATTACTTGATTAAATCTAATCATCATAAGGAAAGTATTATCCATATCATTGCCATGAGAATATTTATCAATATAAGCTTCTTCATACATAAGGAATGTACCCTTATCATTCTGGAGTTTTTTAAGGGTATTGCGCACTACTTGCTCGGTTTCCTTAAATGACGCTAAAGAAGTTAAATCGCAAACAAATTCAGTATCTTCCATCAACATTTGGTCGGCAAGAATTCCGTAAGTATCTTCTCTACTATTTGTGTGCGCACTAAATCCGGCAGGGGTAGCACCTGTTGATGCCTCTGTAGACATTACCGCAGTTTTGAAACCTAACTCAACCGCTAATTCGGTAAGAGATTTTAATTCGTTACCGTCTCTATCTATGCCAACATAACCATTTTCGGTTCTAAAACCTGTAGCCAAAGCAGTAGCCGCAGCAGCACTATCGGTAGTGCCGTTGTTAGAATCGGTTTTACAGTCCCCTATATTAGGCAACAGATATCCGTAAAACATTTTTTCGTTATCACTGGCATTAGAAATTTTTGAATCAAAAAACTCAAAAAGTCTTGTTTGAACAGGGCCCATTCCGTCACCAATAAGCAAGAAATAATTTTTAGCTTTTTGAGGAGTAGGCACATAAACTTTTACTTGTTGCGGAATTTTATTGTTGAAATTTCCATCTTTAAAATATTCTTCAACAAAACGGTATGCCGCACCAGCAACCAAGAATTTATAACCATATATAGAAATTGCGCTACCCTTAGAGTTTATAACAAATTGCAAACCTTGAGTGTTTGTTTTTGAACTTTCTTTAGAGAGTTCACGGTTTGTAAGACCAACCAAAATCTCGTTGCTTTTTTGCTTTTGGCTATCTTTTACAATATCGAGTTTTTTGCCGGTTAATTCTTTAATTTGTTCTTGTATGTACTGAGCCGCATTTATTTCGTAATCGGTTGCATTTGCAGGTCTTACAATTATGTAATCCGAAATGTCAGCTGAAAGTGATTTCGCAGTGCAACCAACAAAAACCATATTAAAAAGTAATACAAAACAAAGCAAAAGTGCTATTCTTGTTTTTTTCATAAAAAATCCCCTTTTCCAAATAATTTTACCATACATATTTTAAAAAATCAATCACCACAAGTCTAAAAACATATTGACTTTTAAGCAACAAAAATATATAATATAAAGGCTTTGTGAAGTTTTACTTCTTCACTATTCACTATTACTTATCACCTATTTCGAGGTGTGGCTCAGTTTGGTAGCATTGAGCACGACCGCTGCCTGTGGCAGATTAAGGGAGTGCGAAATGGCGCCGCGGTCGACAAGTGAGAAACGGCAGTTTCGAGTCGTCGGGCACCGCAAGAGTAAGCGGAGTAGCAGCGCGGGCAAATAAATATATCATTTTGAAAATTTAATAAAAATTAAAAATAACGAGGTGTGGCTCAGTTTGGTAGCTTTGAGCTTGACCACCGCCTGTGGCGGATTAAGGGAAAGCGAAAAGGCGCCGTGGTCAAAAGTTGCCCACGCTCCAAGTGGAAAGCAACTTTTGGGTACCACAAGAGTAAGCGGAGTAGCAGCGCGGGTAAATAAATATATCATTTTGAAAATTTAATAAAAATTTAAAATAACGAGGTGTGGCTCAGTTTGGTAGAGCGCTGCGTTCGGGACGCAGAGGCCGCAAGTTCGAATCTTGTCACCTCGACCAAAATCGGAAATCCGCTGATGAAAATCGGCGGATTTTTGATTTTGTATTATTCATTTTTCATTTTATGTCTGCGCAAAAAACTATAGAAAAAATGCTGTGAAAAATTAATTTCACAGCATTTTTTATTTTATTTTGTATATTCGAGTGAATAACTTTCGCCTTCTACTATAGGTGTTGTATCTACACCTGAGGTTGCGTATTCACCGTTTATGTAGAATGCCCAATAAGACTTGTCCACATCGTAATCAGCAAGTATTCCATTTACTTTTTTGATATACATACCAAAGTCGCCTTGTTCGCCACTTATTAATTTATGCTCTAAAAGAGCAGCGCCTACGGTTTCCTTTTCGGTATTAACAGTAAAGGTAACGGTTTTATCCTCTGCTTTAACCTTTACTTCTACGCTTTTGCTACCCTCACCGAATTCCTTATCTTCAAGATAAGTAGCGCTATCCCATACACTTGGTGTTGCTTCTTTTTCATCTACAGCTTTATTGCAAGAAATTAAAGAAAACGTAAGCAAGAGTACAAGAATAAGTGAAATACCGGATTTAATTACTTTTTTCATTTTTCCTTCTCCTTTCTTTTTATTCAAAAGGATAAAATAAAAGCACTCTTCTAAAAAGAGTGCTTGTAAATAGAGTAATAACAAGCCCTCTTCATTTGCCCAAGAGACCTTTACACATCACAGAACGATAAGCATTCCGACTTGACCTGCCTAAACAGGAGATACGGCAATGGCTGTTGCTACGGATTCACACCGTTATTCCCTTATCCCCGAACACACAAAATTTGTATGCCCGACAAATAAATTTTAACATTTATATGAACTGCGCTTATTCTTTTGTACCCTTATTTTACCATATAAAACATCATTTTACAATAGCTTTAATATATTTTCTTTAGGCATATAACCCACTGCGGTATTTGTAACCTTCCCGTCTTTTACAACTGCGAGCATTGGGATACTTGAAACCGAGAAAGCCGCCGCCAATTCGCGTTGCTCATCAACGTTAACCTTGCAAACCTTAATATTATCGTTTTCGTTTGCAATTTCTTCAATTATTGGCGCTAACATTTTGCAAGGCGCACACCATTCGGCAAAAAAATCAATAAGTACGGTCTTTTCCGATTTTAAAACTTCTAATTCAAAATTTTCTTTTGTCAAGATTGTTTCTTTCATAAAACATACTCCTTAATCTTTGCTTTTGTAGTAAAGCATACAGTGGCAAAACCCTTCAAAATCGGGGTCTGCAATCTGCTCTTTAAACTTTTTACACATACACTTTGTATCTTCGCTTCTTTCAATTAAGCAAGGGCAATAACCGCCTGTTCGCTTTAACCCTTCTTTAATAGTTTTTACTACTTCCTTGTCAGGATTTAATGTAATTTTCATAATATCACCATTTTAAATATTAATTAGTTTCATTTTAAAAAGTTTTCGCAACGGTCTACCTAAATAACTGTCCATTAGTAACTCATACTCTTTCGGTGTTATATCTGCAGTACCCATAACATCATAGACCACCGTTGCTTCCTGCATTTTGTGATTTAAAAGTCGCAAACCGTTTCGTTCGTAAAAACTTTTTCTTTTAAGTCGTTCGGTATAATTTTCGGCATTTTTATCAATTTCCTCAATCGCTAAAAATATACGCTTTCCGGCATATCTTTTATGAATTTCTAAAAGCGTTTGTGTTCCAAACGACTGTCCCCTAAACTCTTCCTTTATAGCTAAAAAGAAAACATAAACCAAGTCGTTAAATTTTACATTATAGCAAAATCCAACAAACTCTCCGTTATTATACGCCGCCAATAAATCCGCCGAGGGCGAATTTTTCTTATAATTTAGCACAAAAAACGGTTGCCTTTCTTCTTTTGGAAAAGCCGAAATATAAAGTTTTTTAATTTCCTTTAAATCAGAACAGTTTTTTGTTATTTTCTTAAGTGTAAACATCTTTATCACCTATTAAAATTTTAACATAAATTGCAATAGAATACAATAGAAAAAACACTCGGCTAATTTTAACCAAGTGTTTTTTAGATAAAAGATAAAAGATAATAGAGAATAGAGAATAATACAAAAGCGGCGGCAATTTATTATTTCTTCTTTTTTCTCTATTCTTTCTTCTTTTAGGCGAGTCCACCTCGCCGCTATTTATTTTCCTTTGCAGTATTAAGTGTGGAAATAAGTATTCGCTTAATTTCAAGACAATCATCAAGAAGTGAGTTTCCATCTTTTTCGGTTATGTATTCCGATAAAATTAAAAGTCGAAGCCAATATTCTGTTTCGGCAGTTTCTTTAAGGGAAATTTGTAATTTAGCAATAAAATCCGCTTTACTAATTCCGTAAATCGCTTCATTCGCATTAGCACCAATAGAAGTAGCGCTACGAATAATTTGCTTCGCAATAACTGTTTCGTGTTTTTCTTTGGTTAAATATTTGTTTAATTTTATTATTCGAGCGGCGAAAAGTAAGGATTTGTCAAGCAAAATACTCTTTTGTGCCATTTTAAAATCTCCTTTTTAGATAATAGATAAAAGATAATAGAGAATAACGAATAGATAACGCGGCAAAATGCCGCAAAATATCTTTTATCTATTCAATATTATCTATTATCTCTTATCTTAGGCGAGTTCACCTCGCCGCTATTGGCGTTCCCGAGAGGATTTGAACCTCCGACCTACCGCTTAGGAGATAGCGAGGATAACGGTTCTCGAATCCTTTATAATACCTAAAAATCCCCTGCTGTCAGGGGATTTTTAAAGTTAAAGGTTTATCTTGTGTTACGCCGTTATCGCTGATTTTATACTATTTTTGCTTGTTTGATTAGCAGGCAATTAGCAAGACCCAATTTTTTAGGGCGCCGATAATATGCATACAACTCGTTACGGCGTTACCAGTTATATTAAGTTGTACTCTTTTTGCAAGAATTTTCTATCTGTTTTAAAACGGCTCATCGGTTTTTTAGCGATTACATAAACATCCTTTGGTTGTTCTTCAATAGGCATTGTTTTGATATGATTTTTCAATTCAATCATTAGTGTTGCTTCGTCTTGTTTATTTTCTAAAACAACAAACAGATATGGAACTTCATATCCATCATGTTCTTTATCTGTACCTGAAACAATGATAGCGTCTTTAATACCATCTAATGCCAAAATCTTATTTTCTATGCCAAGAGGGAAGACCATCTTATCGGGATAAATATTCAGCCCTTTACGACCAAGCACAAACAACAGTCCTTCAGGGGTCATAAATCCGGTATCTCCGGTATGAAGCCACAAATTGCCATCAGGGTGAATTTTCAAAACCTCATCGGTCAATTTCTTATCACTATAACCTATCATAATGCCTGCGCCGCTTTTGCAAATCTCGCCAACTTCAAAGTATTTCAATTCGTTTGATGTGCCAGGTTCAAAAATAGAAATCACCGTGTCAACGTAGGGCATACCCGCACTACCCAACAAAATCATCTCTTTACCGTAAGCGACAGTAAATCCCGAACCGCCTTCACTTTGACCATATCCTGCGCTAAGCGAACCTTTGTAGTTGTGCTTGTCCAAAAATGTTTGCACCTTTTCTACATACTTTTTAGAAAGAGGCTCTGCACCGAAACCGAACATTTTATAATGGCTCATATCATAATCTTCAGGTATTCTGTTTGATTCTACAAGCACATTAACGAATTGAGGTACAAGAATCCCGCCGTTTGGTTTATAGTGCATCATTTCGATGTCTAAATCTTCAATTTTACAATATGGATCTAATGCTAAAACCTTTCCATCAGCAAGAGGATAGCACATAGCAGCAGTAACAATTGAGACGATAACCGGAGGAATAACTGTATGTAGCCACAATTCGCGTTCACCTGAAGAATAAGGCATCATCGAAAGCTGACCTACTATCCCCAAAACCGATTCAGTAGAGTGTAGCACTTCTTTTGGTTCGCCTGTAGAACCAGTTGTAAAAGCAGAAAATAATCTAATTGTTTTCTCTTTATTTTCATCAAAATAAGCAATCGGTTGTCCTTTAAGTAGAAAGTTATCCCAAGAAATATTATTAGAGTGGTTGCTGACATCATATTGATATTTAGATTCAATAACTTCTTCTATATTATTTCTTAATTTGATATTCTTATCAAAAGAAAACAGGGGATCAACTGTAATAATATTCTTAATTTTGGTGTTACTATAAATACAATCTACATCCGCGGGATTTATATAATCGGGAGCAATATACAAAACAACAGTTTCATCTTTATTGATTAGACTGATTATACTATCGATATCCTCAATAATATCCTTAATACAACAACCGATTCTTTCACAAGCTAATAACAGTTCAATGTATTCGGGCACACATTCAAGAGAAACAACAATAGCATCCCCTTTTTTTACCCCCATCGCAACCAAGGATTTTGCGACTTTATCTACCCTTGCAAAAAAGTCTCCTACTTTAATTTCGGTATCATAATAGTTAATAATGGTTTCATCAGGGTTTTGCCAAACCATTTTAATTCTTTCTAAAAGACTGTTGTATGTAGGTCTTGCTGAAAGCAATTCCTGCGGATAATATTTCAACCAAGGTTTATCTATAGACGGATAACCCGTCAGTTTCTTTTCTGTTTGCATAGTTTTATCTCCTGTTATGATTAATTGTTGTATTGAAAAGTTAGAAATGTGTTGCCTAATATAATTTCTGATTTTTGTCCTAGATGGACTAAAGAATCTCCTTGAACTACATATTCATCAACTACCGTTCCATTGGATGAATATGCGTCTTGTATATAATACTCTCCATTATCTTTACGAATAATAAAGCAATGTATTCTTGATACAGCCACATCGTTTATCACTATGTCTGCATTTTCTCCCTTTCCAAGTATTGTCTTTTTCTTCCATAATTTAAATTCATTGTCACCATTTCTTAAGATTGCTACATTATTTTCTTTTGCTGGACAAGATTTGTAATTTTGGGTAACTTTATTATTAATTGTTCTGTGATGTGCAGATTCTTCCACAACAGAAATTAAAGGTTTTAATTTCTGTTCTAAATTCGGATCGGCATCAATGGCTCTTGTCAATGCTTTATCCATAAGAACGAGTATTTTAACAAAATTATCCTCATTCTTATAATCGCTTGGTGAATATAAAACAAAAGGTTTAAAAATCAAAACCATAAAAAACATCATAACTATTAATATTGGAAACCCTATAACAAACCATATAAACACTTTTTGTAATGATATATCTAATAATGGCAAAATAGATATACCTGCTGTTTCTGCAAATATACAGAACATGCCAATAATTGTTAAAGGGTTTTTTATAGTTTTCTTTCCTTTATCCATGTGTCATCCTCATTTCAATCTCTTATTAAACAAAAATGCATTTTTCATAGTGGGGTGGATGGTGCGCAAATGCGCAAAGGCTTCTTCGTAGGTGGTAATATTTCTATCCCTAAACATTGTGTCGATAACGTCTTGCTCGGTGTAAGAAGTATCTTTGTTATCGTTGATAATACTATCAACAAATGTTTGCCGATAGTTTTCGGGGATATCTTTGCGGTTCCAAACACCTACCGATTCAAAAATGCGCCATTTTAAACTTGCCAAAGCATCTCGTAAATAGTTAGTTAATTCGTACTTGTCTTCCCAAACACCTGCAACCTCAATGGTTTTGCCAATGGCTGCATACATATGCTTGCCGTAACACTCAAGGGCAACAGGGACAATTTGAGCCTTGCTTTGAATTGCAATATCGGCTGTGCCGGTGAACAATCCCATAATAGGCTGATTAACGGATATATTCCACGCACCTTCAGGGAAGATCATCAGACTGCCACCATTCTGCAACAGACCGATGGCGGTTTCTTTTGCAATCCGGCGGTCGTATTTGTCTTTGGAATCCAGGTAAATCACGCCATTTAAGCCCAACATAAAACCGTCAATGTTTTTATAGACCTCTCTCGGGTCACCGAGGAAAAGCCAACACGACTTTTTAATAACTTCAAAGGCAGTTTCTATATCCACACCGCCAATATGTGTACAAGCATAAATTACAGGTTCTTTGGTTTTGGTGCGTTCGTCGCATATAATCGTCAGCTTGATACCATTGATCTTCCGCAGCAATATAATGCACGGTACAAGTAGCCAATGAAGCAAATTATGTAGTTTTATGAACTTAGGAACAGCACCGTGTTTTTCGTAATGCCGTTTCCGCTTTTGTATGTAATATTGATCCAACTCGTCTTGAGGCAATGTTAGCCCCTTGATGATGGAGAACATAAAATACCCCCATAAAATAAAAAGTGCGGCTACCGAAGTAACCGCACAAAAAACGCAAACTCCGATAGTCGCCAAACCAATTCAATATAAAGGGCAATAAGCACATTCGTATTGATAGAATTTGCGTTTTTATCAAATTCATAATACGAATATGCGCAAAAAGGGTATAAATATCCCTATAAAAAAGATAAATTGCCCCGAAATTTATATTCAATTGGTTTGGCAATTATTAGTTTACCACATTTTTTGCTTTAATTCAATAAAAAATGAGAAAAGTCTATGGATAGAACATACGCCTGTGCAAATTAGCAGGGTTTTGCTAAAAATCTGATTAGCAGGCGATTAGCAAAATGCCGGTTTTTTGCTAATTTCCTGCTAATCGGGATATGTTAAAAGTTTGAGTTCGTTATGCCTACTAAAAGCAAGAAGACTCACCCAAGAAAATGAGTGAGCAATAAAAAGCAAAAGTGCCGAAAAACGTAGTGTTTTCGGCACTTTTTGGCGCGCTTGAAGGAATTCGAATCCCCGACCTTCCGCTTAGGAGGCGGACGCTCTATCCTGCTGAGCTACAAGCGCATATACGATACAGTTCAAACGGATTACCTTTTGCCTTCTTGCAAAGGTGTGTGTTAAAACACCCGCTTAGGAGGCGGTCGCTCTATCCAGCTGAGCTACGGAAACACATATTAAATTATTCAGCAAAGCCAATTTCTTGGCTTTGCTGAAATTTTATGTAATATTAAAAATTATCTCTTTGAAAGAACGTCCTTTTCATAAGCCTTAACGGTATCAAACCATTCTAAGCCTGCAGGAACGCCTTCGCTTTCACAGTAGTATTCCCAAATATCGCCGAAAGGCAATGTTTTGAGTTCTTCCATAACAACCATAAGTTCAGAGAAGTTTTGTTCATCTTGAAGTTTCTTGAGTAGTGCTGATGGTTCAAGAAGAGCGTTAAGTAATGCTTTTTGGAAGTTACGGAAACCAACTGTCCAAGCGGAAATACGGTTAATAGAAGCATCAAAATAGTCAAGCGCGATTTTAACGCTGCCATCAAGACCGCCGCAACGAACGATTTCTTTTGCGATTTCTTTTGTTTCATCATCGAAAAGAACTACGTGGTCAGAGTCCCAACGGATTGGGCGAGTAACGTGAAGTGCAATTTCAGGGAAGAATGCAAGTAATGCAGGAATCTTGTCAGAAACTACTTCAGTTGGATGATAGTGACCGTTATCCATAAGAGGAATGCACTTTTCTTTATTAGCAGCAGCATAGCTTAATGAGAATTCAGCGCTACCTACTGTATAAGCTTCAACACCGATACCGAATACCTTTGATTCAACACAAGGTTTAACCTTATCAAAATCAAATGGTTCAGCAAGAATTTGGTCGATAGAATCCTTATAACGTGCTCTTGGTCCTAAGCGGTCAGCAGGGATATCCTTAAAGCCGTCACCGGTCCAAATGTTCATAATACAAGGTTGACCGAGTTCTTCAGCGAAGTACTGAGAAATTCTGATACAAGCCTTACCGTGTTCAATCCAGAACTTTCTTGTTTCTTCGTTAGGGCTTGAAAGTGTTAATGGGTCACACATTGGGTGTGAGAAGAATGTTGGGTTAAAGTCACAACCCAAGCCTCTTTCTTTACAGAAATCAACCCACTTTTTGAAGTGTTTAGGCTCAATCTTATCACGGTCTACCCAACCGCCGTTTTCTTCATCGAAAATTGCGTAGCAAGCGTGAACATTAATCTTTTTAGTACCTGGGCAAAGTGCTAAAACTTTGTCAAGGTCAGCCATAAGTTCTTCAGGAGTACGTGCTCTACCTGGGTAGTTACCTGTAGTTTGAATACCACCGGTTAAAGGACCGTCAGTCTTTTGATCGAAACCTCTAACGTCGTCACCTTGCCAACAATGTAAAGACACAGGTACTTTTTTAAGCTTTAAGATAGCGCCATCAACATCAACGCCTAAAGCTTCATAGCGTTTTTTTGCTTGTTCAAATCTTGTCATTTTAAACCCTCCGTAAAATACAATTTTTTCATCTTTGATTATATAATAAAACTGAGTAAAAGTCTACTGTTTATTATAAACATTTTAAAAATTTTCCATCAAACGCCTTGTGACCAATACTTTCTATCAAGGCTTCTAAAAGAAATTGCCGAGAAAATATGTGTTTTTTCTATTATCTCGCTACCCTCAAGGTCGGCAATAGTTCTTGCTACCTTTAAAATTCTATCATATGCTCTTGCCGACATACCAAGTCTATCAAAAGAAAGTTGCAAATATTTAGAAGCATCTTCAGTTAAAACACAATATTTCTTTATAAGCGCCGAGGTAAGCCTTGCGTTACAAGTAATTCCCGTTCCCTTATAGCGTTCTTGCTGAATTTTACGGGCATTGTTTACCCTTTCTCTTATTTCAGCGGAACTTTCTTCCTTTTGCTTTGAACTAAGGGCATTATAATCAACAGGCGGAACCTCAACGTGCAAATCAATTCTATCAAGCATAGGCCCCGAAATTCTGCTTAAATATTTATGAACCGCATTAGAAGTACAAGTACAGTTTCTTGTTGGGTGGCCATAAAAACCGCAAGGACAAGGGTTCATAGCCGCTACAAGCATTATACTGCTTGGATATGTAAGTGAGCCCGCCACACGCGAAATGGTAACCTTGCCATCCTCAATAGGTTGGCGCAAAGCCTCCATAACATCTCTTCTAAATTCAGGTAATTCATCTAAAAATAACACACCGTTATGCGCTAATGATATTTCCCCAGGCTTTGGTACAGTACCGCCACCTGCAATTCCCGCCGCCGAAATAGTATGATGAGGCGAACGGAAAGGGCGCACGTTCAAAAACGGTTTTTTATTATCAAGCGTACCCGCGATTGAATGTATTTTTGTAGTTTCTATTGACTCTTCAAATGTCATTTGGGGCAAAATTGAAGGCAAACGCTTTGCCAACATACTTTTACCCGCACCGGGAGGCCCTATAAGCAAAATATTATGTCCGCCTGCCGCCGCAACTTCAAGCGCTTTTTTCGCAGCAATTTGACCCTTGACATCGCAAAAATCTAAAATATTAGCGATTTCTTCTTGCTTACAATAGGTGTGTTCGGCTTTTTCGAGTAACTTAACATTTGTTAAATGGTCAATAATCTCTTTAATATTTTTTGCGCCGTAAACATTAATACCCTCAATAACCGCCGCCTCAGCCGCGTTTTCTTCGGGCACAAAAATACTGCTAATGCCGTTTTCTTTTGCAGTAATAGCAATAGCCAAAGCGCCGTTTATACTGCGAAGTTTACCATCAAGTGCTACTTCGCCAACAGTAATAACATCCTCAAATTCCGCTTTTAACTGTCCCGAAGCTTTTAAAATAGAAAGTAAAACGGGCAAATCGTAAAGCGAACCTTCTTTTTTAAGGTGTGCAGGAGCAAGGTTTACAGTAATTCTTGAAACCGGAAACTTAAATCCGCAGTTTTTAATTGCCGCACGAACTCTATCGCGCGATTCCTTAACAGCGGCATCGGGAAGACCGACAATGTCAAAAGCAGGAAGACCGTTTGAAATATCGGCTTCTACCTCTATCATATAAGAATCCATTCCGTAAAGTCCTACACTTTTAAGCCTTGAAAACAAGTCTTCACCACCCTAATTTACAACGTTTTGAGGTTTTCCATTTAAAAACGCTTCTATATTTTCTGCAACAAGTGTCACTAATCGTTTTCTTGTATCAAGCGGTGCCCAAGCAGAATGAGGCGTTATAATTAAGTTATCAATATCTACCAAATCGCAGTCCTTAGGCATTGGTTCTTGCCTTAAAACATCTATCGCCGCGCCTGAAAGCTTTCCGCTTAAAAGCGCTTGTTTTAAAGACTCTTCATCTACAGTGCCACCGCGAGAGGTGTTTATAAAAAACGCGCCATCTTTCATTTTTTCGAAAGACTCACGATTCATTAAATTTTCGGTTTCCTTATTTAACGGACAATGTAAGGTTAAAACATCACTTCTTTTTAGAAGTTCTTGGAATTCTACAAATTCAACCGAAGTATCATTTTTAGGTGTTCTTGTATAAACTAACACATTCATACCAAGACCTATTGCCGCTTTTGCAACTGCTTTGCCAATACTTCCAAAACCTACTATTCCCAATGTTTTTCCAAAAACTTCACCCGTTGGAAAAACAAGCGGTGAAAATACCTTTGAATTCTTCCAACCATCGTTTTTAACAAAATTATTATACTCGTAAATTTTAGTGTAATGAGCAAGAATATACGCCATAACCTGTTGAGCAACGGCGTTTGTCGAATATGACGGCGCGTTGCAAACGGTTATATCTTTTTCACTCGCCGCTACTAAATCAATATTGTTATATCCAGTAGCAAATGTTCCGATATATTTTAAGTTTTTCGCCTTTGCCAAAACTTCTCTATCAATAATAGTTTTATTACAAAGCAAAATATCGGTATCACTAACTTCTTTTAAAAGCTCTTCGCGCGAAATTACGCCATACTCACAAACTTCGCCAAACTTTTCAAAAATTTCGAGCGATAAATCGTTATTCGAAATAAGCGTTGCTTTATCAGTTAAGAGTATTTTCATCGGCGCGTTTAACCTTTCTCTTTGTACCGTCAGGCTCTACGATATAAGTGTTTTCAAGTTGCGCAACAAGGCTTTGTTTAAAACCTTCGATATATTCGCGCCTTAATTCGTGTTGCTCTTTCTTTTCCGCATCGGTAAGCCCTTCGCTTTTTTGCTTACGAGCAAGTTCGTTTATTCTATCTATTTTTTCTTTAGTCATTTTAAATCTCGTTTCTGCCCTCTAACGCACGGGCCAAAGTAAATTCATCGGCATATTCAAGGTCGCCACCAACAGGGATTCCATAAGCCAATCGTGTTACCTTTATACCCATTGGTTTTACAAGTCTTGAAATATAACTGGCTGTAGCCTCACCCTCAACAGTAGGGTTTGTCGCCATAATAATTTCATTAACTTCGCCCGAACCCAAACGCGCCATAAGTTCTTTTATGCGCAATTTATCGGGTGTTATACCGTCCATCGGCGAAATTACCCCGTGAAGCACGTGGTAAAGACCTTTATACTCGCGGGTGCGCTCAAACGCCATAACATCTTTTGGTTCTGCAACAACGCAAATAACCGAATGGTCACGCATACTATCAGAACAAATTGCGCAAATTTCCATATCTGTAAAGGCTTGACACTCTTTGCAAAAATGTATCTTTCTACGAGCATTCACAAGCGCCTCGGCAAATTTTTCGGCCCTTTCGGGTGGTTGTTCTAATATGTTATACGCTAATCTTTGCGCAGTTTTTCTGCCGATACCGGGCAAACGTTCAAACTGCGATATTAGTTCGTTTAAAGGTATAATATCTTTACTTGCCATAATTAAAACATTCCGGGTATATTAAGTCCGCCGGTAATTGCACCCATTTCCTCTTCAGAAGTTTTAGTTGCCTTTTCAACCGCTTCATTAACGGCGATAGTTATAAAGTCTTCTAACATTTCAATATCATCAGGATCTACTGCTTCAGGGTTAATTTTAATGTTTTTGATTAAATGTTTACCATCAATAGTAACTTCAACCATACCGCCACCTGCAGTAGCCGAAAATTCGCGGTTTTCAAGGTCGGCTTGTAAATTTGCCATATCTTCTTGCATTTTTTGTGCTTGTTTAATCATTTGGTTCATATTAGATGGACCGCCTGAATTTGGAATTCTTACCTTCATTTCTTTTTCTCCTAATTTATTTCAAAATTTTTAAGTTTGTTTGCTAAATTAACAAGTGGGTCATCTTCTTGAGGTTTAGCCGCTGCATTATATGGTCCCAACTTATAAGTAGTTCCTAAAACGCTAAATGCCGCTTTTCTAATGCTATCCTTATACTGACCGTTATTGTTATTAATCAAAGACCTAAACTGACTGTTAGGCGCATCAATTAAAAGAAAATCGCCCTTTATAAACGCCCTTGAATCTTTTAAAACTCCTGCAATAAGCGGTGTTGTCTTTTCTAAAACTTTTAATATTTCGTTCCAATTTTCAAGTTGGCTTTCCTGCTTTAAAGTTTCTTTCTTTACAGGTTGTGGTTCTTCTAAATCCTTAATTTCGGGAATAGGTTCTTCCTCTTCTTCAAAATCCTCTTGCACTTCTTGAGGTTCGGGAATTGGAGCCGAAACTACGCCGCTTTCTAATTTTCTAATTCGTTTTTCAAGCGATTCTAAATCTATTACAAGTTGTGGATTGCAAAGTTTTATTACCGCCATTTCCATTTCGGTTCTGCGGTTTGAATTTTGCATTGCAATCGCTGTATTTTGCAACAATTTGATAGTTAGCATTATGTCTTTAATATCAAAATTTTTAGCTTGTTCTTCTAATTTTTTAAGTTTTGAAGCCGAACAAACTATAGGCTTCGACTTACCCTTAACAGTTTTAATAATCATAAGGTCACGATAATGAGATATAAGGTCGGTCAAAAGTCTTGACATATCCACCGAAGAATTATAAAGATTGTCAATTAACAAAAGTGCTTCTTCGGTATTTTGAGTTCTTATTAAATCGGCAAGTTTAAACAAAAATTCGTTTCCTGCCATTGCGCAAACACTTTCAACAACCGCCTCGTTTATATCTTTGTTTGCCGAAGCGCACAAATCCAAAATCGAAAGTGCGTCACGCATACCGCCATCAGCCGCAGCAGCAATTAAAGTCGCCGCATCGTCAGTAATGGTTAAACCTTCACTTTCTGCCACAAATTTAATTCGCCCACAAATTTGTTCCATTTCAATTCTTTTGAAATCAAAACGCTGACAACGGGACAAAATAGTAGCAGGTAATTTGTGAACTTCGGTTGTAGCCAAAATGAAAATTACGTGTTTCGGAGGCTCTTCAAGTGTTTTTAAAAGCGCATTAAACGCTTGGGGTGAAAGCATATGAACCTCGTCAATAATATACACGCGGTATTTTGAAGAAGATGGCGCAAAACCAACCTGATCTCGCAATTCTCTAATGTGTTCAACACCATTATTAGAAGCCGCGTCAATTTCAACAATATCGGTATTTTGTTCGTTGGTTATAGCCTTGCAACTTTCACATTCAAGACAAGGGTCACCATCTTTAAGATTTAAACAGTTTACCGCACGAGCCAAAATTTTTGCGCAACTGGTTTTTCCCGTTCCGCGAGTACCTGTAAAAAGATATGCGTGTACAGTTTTTCCTTCGCTAATTTCGGTTTTTAAGGTTTCGGTAATGTGTTCTTGACCCACAACATCCGAAAAGGTTTTAGGACGATATTTGCGGTATAATGCTTGATAAGCCATTTTTTCACCTCGTATAAAAAACTTGCGTACCCGAGTGTACGAATGAGCCGATTTACTGCGGCGCTCAGGAAGAACTACTTAATGCTGCTCGGTTCCCCGCCTGACATGGTTCGTAGCGTCCCGTCGCACAGGACCCGCCCATTCGCACATTCCGATACGCAATGGTACTTTACAAAGGTTATTTTAACACAATTTTTATATTTTTACAATAGTTAAGATATAAATTGTTGAAAATTTTTAATATTTTTGGTATACTTGTTATTATATTATAAAATACTTTTTTGAAAAAGGTGTGATGTTATGAAAGGAATTACTATCAAAGACCTATTAACTATCGAAAACTCTATTGCGGAACCTCTTTTTGAGGGCGCAACCTACCCTTATGAAGTTCTTACAAAAATAGGTGATTTTATTAAAGAATTAGGTCCTAAATTAAACAAAGAAATTTACGAAGAAAAGGGCGAAAATATTTGGATTGCAAAAAACGCAACCGTAGCAAGTAGCGCATCTATTACCGGTCCTTGTATTATCGGCGAAAATACCGAAGTTAGACACTGCGCATTTATCCGCGGTAATGCGCTTATCGGAAACGACTGTGTTGTTGGTAACTCTACCGAACTTAAAAACGTTGTGCTTATCGGCAAAGTTCAAGTTCCTCACTATAACTATGTTGGCGATTCTATTTTAGGTTACGGCTCACATATGGGCGCAGGTTCAATAACTTCAAATGTTAAATCAGATAAATCATTAGTTGTTATTAAACGCGGCGATGAAAAACTTGAAACCGGCCGCAAAAAAGTTGGCGCTGTACTTGGCGACTTCGTAGAAGTTGGTTGCGGAAGTATTTTAAATCCCGGCGCCGTTATAGGCAAAAATTCTAACGTATATCCTCTTTCTTCGGTTAGAGGTGTTGTTGCCGAAAACAGTATTTACAAAAATTCAGGCGAAATAGTGGGCAAAAGAAATGAATGCTGAGATTTGGGATATTATTGATCAAAACGGCAATAAGACCGGAAAAACTACCATTCGCGGCCGTTTTAATTTAAATCCCGGAGAATATCATCTTGTTGTTCATATTTGGATTATTTCAAGTGATGGTAAAATTTTAATTCAAAAACGAAGCAAACTCAAAAAACTTATGCCTGGCGAATGGGCTGCTACAGGCGGCGCCGCTATTTCGGGCGAAAATTCTTTTACCGCTGCTTCGCGAGAGTTATTTGAAGAACTTGGAATCGAGTCAAACCAAAATACTCTTAAAAAACTTTTGCGCATAAGACGACGCAACTCGTTACTTGATGTTTGGAAAATTGTTGCCGATGTTCCCTTAAAGGAATTAAAACTTCAATTCACCGAAGTTGAAGATGCGCGTTGGGTAACAAAAGAAGAACTACAAAATATGATTTCAAACGGCGATTTTCATAATTATGGAAAAGAATATTTTAACAAAGTGTTCGAAAAAATATACGAACACGAAGGAGCATTTATATGAGTTCAAATTCCAAGGGCAAAACCTGTGTCTTTTGTAAGGCGTACCTTTTTGAAGAAGATGATGTGGTTGTTTGCCCTATATGTGGTGCACCACACCACCGCGAATGTTACGAAAAATTAGGCAGATGTGCCGAAGATGAATTACACGGCACAGCAAATGAATACTATCGCAAAAAAGAGCGCCAAGAAAAAAAGGAAGCGGAAATAAAGGCTGAAAAAAGCCAAGAAAACGAGCGATCGTTTAACGAAACTGTTTGCCCTGTATGCCGCACAAGTTATGACAAAAACTTAAGTGCTTGTCCTAATTGTTCGGCGCGAAATGCATTTGCATTTCAAAACTTTAGTATGTTTAATCCGCTCGGCAATATTTCGCCCGACCAAGAAATTGATGAGGGCGTTACCGCCAAGGATGCTATGCGTTTCGTTTTTTCGAACACACATAGATATATTCCAAAATTCGTAAGCTTAAACAAAAAGAAAAAGGCTTCTTGGAATTGGTTGGCTTTTTTATTTCCGACAGGTTGGTTTTTCTCAAGAAAAATGTTTAAAAGCGGCTTTGTAGCGGGTGTTTTTTCAATAATTTCTACACTTTGCTTGTTACCTTTTAGCAAATCCCTTTATAATTTAGGCGCAATACCTGCCGCCAATTACGCCCAACTTTACGAAAATATTGAATCCGTACTTCCCTCTATTAACAATGGCGTTATTATTTTGGCATTTTTAAGTTTTGTTATAAGTATTTTAGTTTGCTTTATTTCGGCAATTTTCGGTGACTACATTTACAAAAAGCATACCGTTTCTTGCATTAGAAAAATAAAAACCAGTGATAATGAGGAACAAGGTTTTAGAAAACTCGGCGGCGTAAGTATCATTTTTTTCTTTTTGGCTACAATGGCAGTAGAATATCTACCACAATTTTTTAGCATGTTTTTGTAATTTAGGTATTGTTTTATGAATTATTCTACATTGTTTTTGGATTTAGATAATACACTCTTGGATTTTAATAAAGCCGAAGAGGTAGCCGTAAAGCGCGTTTTGGGTGAGTTTTCATTACCTTGTGACGACAAGGCGGTAAAAATTTATTCCGAAATTAACCGTTCTTATTGGGAAAGGTTCGAACGCGGCGAAATACCAAAAAGTGACATTTTCGAAGGTAGGTTTATCTCCTTTACAAAACATTATGGCGTTACCGCCGACACTGCCGCAATTTCAAAAAAATATTGCGAATATTTGTCGGAAGGTTACTTTACTATTGACGGAACATTTAAGATACTTAAATATCTAAAAGAAAAAGGCTATAAATTATACGCTACTACTAACGGCTTTTCCTTTACACAACACCGCAGGGTTAAAGAATCGGGGTTACTCCCATATTTCGATGCGGTATTTGTCTCAGAAGACATTAATCACCAAAAACCCGAAAAAGAATATTTCGACTGTGTTATAGAAAAAATACCCGAAAAAGACCGAAGCCAAATTTTAATCGTAGGCGACAGTCAAAGTTCGGATATTTTAGGCGGTATAAATTCAGGAATTGCTACTTGTTGGTTTAACCCAAAAAACCAAAAGGCTACATATAAATCGGAATACGAAATTAAAACTTTAGAAGAACTGAAAAATATACTGTAAAAAAACAAAACCGCAGGTTTAAACCTGCGGTTTTTTATTATAATGATTATAGTTAGTCGAAACAGTAAAAAGATTTACTGTTTCGACACCAAATCTTTGATTTGGGAGCAAATTTTCAATGAAAATTTGACTATATTCATTGCAATGAGTGTCGTGTACAAATAAATTTTCAAGAATTTATTTGTGCAAAGCCGATAAAATCGGCTTGTCGAAGCGCTTTTCAGCGTTTCGGCATACTACAATCATTATAATTCGAAAACTGATTTTAACCATTTTTTTCAAATCATAAACTCACCTTGCCAAGAAATACAAAATTACTATAGCGCCTAACACTATTCTATAATAACCAAACGCCGCAAAATCGCGCTTTTTGATATAACTTATAAGGAACTTAATTGCAATAACCGAAACTATAAATGCGGTTACCATACCAACCAATAAAATCACTAATTCAGTAGCAGTAAAGTCGAGCCCGAACTTTAAAAGTTTTATAAAACTTGCGCCAAACATAACGGGTACTGCCATATAGAAACTAAATTCCGCCGCAGCAACACGGGAAACCCCAAGCAAGATTGCACCTAAAATTGTTGAACCACTTCTTGAAGTGCCCGGTATTAACGACAACGCTTGGAAACAACCAATCAAAAATGCAGTTTTATAACTTATATCCGAAATACTATTAAACTTAAAGTTTGTATTTTTATTTCTTTTTTCAATTAAAATAAAGAATACACCATACACAATAAGTGCTAACGCAACAACAATGTAATTATGTAACTTTTCTTCAAAAAAATCATCAAAAGGAATACCGATTACTGCGGCAGGAATAATCGCAACTATTACCTTTAACCACATATCAACAATATCCTTTTTGAAAAAACCACCTTTTTTAGTTATGTAGCAATATCCTTCATTTTTATTCAAAGTAAAAGGCCAAATTTTTTTCCAATAAATAACAACAACTGCCAAAATTGCGCCTAACTGAATAACCACATTAAACATTTCCATAAATGCTTCACTCATATTAAGCTTTATAAATTCATCGGCAATAATTAGATGCCCTGTGCTGCTAATAGGCAACCATTCGGTAATACCCTCAATAATACCAAGTATTATTGATTTTAAAATATCTAACATACATACCTCCAAATAACAGGCAGTTTTCTAATGAAAACTGCCTAATTTATTGTATTCTATCACTTTATCATATCTTTGTAAAGTCCGATATACCTATTTGCAGAGGTTTTCCAACTATTGTCGCAATTCATCGCCCTAACACAAAGTGTTTTCCAACCTTTTTTATCACTGTATCCTGCAAGTGCTCTCCAAACGGTGTTTTCCATATCGTGAGCATTATAACTTTCGAAAGTAAAGCCATTACCTTCACCGTCTCCGCTATCGGAAATAGTATCATTAAGACCGCCCGTTTTTCTAACAATCGGAATAGTTCCGTAACGCAAGGCAACCATTTGCGCCAAACCGCAAGGCTCACTTTGGCTTGGCATTAAGAAAATATCCGCTCCCGCATAAATTCTATGTGCCAACTGCGGTTTGAAACCAAGTTTAAGCCCAACTTTTTCAGGATATTTTTTAGACATATCATGGAAAAATGTTTCAAATTCCCAATCTCCCGAACCCAAAATTACAAACTGTATATCAGCCTTTAAAAGTTCTTCAAAAACACACTTAACAAGGTCAATACCCTTATGTTTTACAAGTCTTGTTACAATTCCGATTATCGGAACATCTTTCCTTACAGGAAGTCCCATCTCCTCTTGCAAACACTTTTTATTAGTCGCCTTATCTTTAATAGTTTCTGCCGTGTAATTTTTATAAATAAGCGGGTCGGTTTCGGGGTTATAAACCTCAACATCAATACCGTTTACAATACCCGTTAATTTATAGGTGAATTGTTTTAAAATACCATCTAATCCGTGCGAATAATAGGGGTCTAATATCTCTTTTGCATAGGTTGGCGAAACCGTTGTGACCTTATTGGCACATTGAATTGCACCTTTCATAAAGTTAATGCAGTCATCATACTGGAGAATACTCTGATATTCTTCAGGAAGTCCTAAAACATCGCCAAAAAGTTCATAACCGTACTTTCCTTGATACTGAATATTATGAATTGTAAATACCGTTTTTATATTGCTATAAAGCGGATTTTCGCGATAAAACGCATTAAGATAAATAGGAACTAACGCGGTTTGCCAATCGTTACAATGTATTATTTCAGGTTTAAAATCAAGGTAAGGTAACGCCTCTAAAACAGCGCGTGAAAAGAACGCAAAACGCTCAGCATCATCGTAATGACCGTAAAGACCGTCACGCTTAAAATAATACTGATTATCTATAAAATAGTAAGTAACTCCGTTTTCACTTGCTTCGAAAATTCCGCAATATTGCCTTCTCCAAGAAACAGGAACTGTTATACTTCCTATAAACTTCATTTTTTTGCACATTTCTTCCGAAATACTGCTATACAAAGGCATAATAATCCTACAACCCACAAATCTTTTGCGCAAAGCCTTTGGTAAGGCACCCGCAACATCGGCAAGACCGCCCGACATTGCAAAGGGGTAAGCCTCGCTTGAAACATATAAAACTTTCATTATTTTCTCCTTTTAATTCGGGTTAAACTATTTGTTGCTTCTTTATAAAGAAATAGTTTTCCTGTGTTCCTTTAAGTACCATTCCTTCACCAATAACTGCATTTTTATCAGAAATAACATTTTCTAAAACAGTATTTTGAGAAATTGTTGTTTCTTGCATTAAAATACAGTTTTCAACAACCGCACCTTTTTCAACCTTTACGCCTCTAAACAATATACTGTTTTTAACAGTTCCCTCGATTATACAGCCATCGCCCAAAAGTGAATTTGTAACATTTGATTTTGTGCCATAACGGGTTGGCATATCATCACGGGTTTTGGTTAGCACTGGTCTTTCCTTGTTGAAAAGTTGCTGTCTTACATCCTTTTCAAGTAAAGCCATATTTGCATTATAATAACCGCTTGTGCTATCCATAACTGCAACAAATTCTTTATGCTCAAAACCGTAAATTTTTAAACTTTTAAGTTTTGATGCAATAACATCTTTAGCGAAACCGTCAAGTTCATTATCTTCCGCTTCTTTAACAAGTTTTACAAGCAAATCTTTATTTACAATTGTTATTCCTATACCAAAATCGGCCTTTTCTCCGCCTTTATCGAAACTCATTTCGGTTATGCGTTCATCCGCATCGGTTTTTATTACCATTGTGCCATCCATTTGTTCGGGTAATATGCCGTTATGATAAACTATTGTAATATCTGCTTCTTTTTGCTTATGCGCTTTTACAGCCGCCGCAATATCAACATTTGCGATTGTATAAGCATTACAAAGTACCAAATATTTGCTCTTGCTTTTTTCTATAAAATCCAATGCGCCGTTTAAAGCATCAACCGTTCCGTTATATCTTTTTACACCTTTAGTAAAATATGGTGGCAAAATATGTAACCCGCCATTCTTACGGTCAAGATCCCAAGCAACACCGTTACCTACGTGGTCCATAAGTGAACGATAATTTTCTTTGGTTATTATACCAACATTCCAAACTCCTGCATTAACAAGACTTGAAAGCGAAAAGTCAATAAGTCTATATCTTGAGCCGAAAGGCACCGATGCCATAGAACGATTTTCAGTTAACTGCTTTAACATATTTTCATTAGCATTAGCAAATATAATTCCTGTTATTGCTGATGTTTTCATATTTCTTCACCCTCGCCTACATTTTCGGTAATCATTTTACTCGCACCTATTTTTGCGTTTTTTCCTACTATCAAATTATCGCCAACTACAGTTATTCCCCACTCGCCATTCTTCTTAACAGCAGGGTCTTCGCCAATCACAGCGCCTTCTTCTACAACAACGTTTTCAGCAACTATAGTATACCTTACTGTTGCGCCTTTTTTAATAACCGCACCCGGCATTACAAGTGAATATTCAACCGTTGCGCCTTCTTCTACCGTTACATTTTTAAACAGTATTGAAAAATCTAAATTACCATAAATTTCGCAACCGTCAGTCACAAGTGAATTTTCCACTTTTGCCGTTTCGGAAACATACTGCGGAGGCGAAGCCTTATGACCGGAACAAATCTTCCAATCCTTATCCGCAAGATTAAGGTCAATTTTAGGATTTAACAAATCTAAGTTTGCATCCCACAAAGAATCAACCGTTCCAACATCTTTCCAATAACCTTCAAAACGGTAAACCTTCATAATTTCATTTGCATTTAACATTGAAGGAATTATGTTTTTACCAAAGTCATTAGAAGAATTTTCATCCTTTTCATCTTCGGTTAAATAATGTCTTAATTTATCCCAAGAGAAAATGTAAATACCCATTGAAGCCAAGTTGCTTTTTGGTTGTTTTGGCTTTTCTTCAAATTCATAAATTGTGCCGTCAGGAGTGGTATTCATTATACCAAAACGGGTTGCTTCTTCCATACTAACTTCCAAAACAGCAATCGTACAAGCCGCACCTGTTTGTATATGTTGGTCAAGCATTTCGGAATAATCCATTTTATAAATATGGTCGCCCGAAAGAATAAGCACATATTCAGGGTTATAGCGCTCGATAAATTCCAAATTTTGATAAATAGCATTAGCCGTACCCTTGTACCAGTCGCCACCCTTTTGGCTTTGATAAGGCGGAAGAATATGCACACCACCAAACGAACGGTCTAAATCCCAAGGT
Organism: Acutalibacteraceae bacterium; assembly: GCA_045587685.1. Classification (GTDB taxonomy): domain Bacteria; phylum Bacillota; class Clostridia; order Oscillospirales; family Acutalibacteraceae; genus UBA737. Next base: position 24,607 of record JAZNCS010000054.1, on the reverse strand, counting down.
TTTCCCGAAGATACATAGTCATTAAGTTCCAACGGCTTATATTGGGTTAAAATACCTACTGTATCTATTCCCGAACAAGCGCAGTTAGAAAGCGGAAAGTCAATAATTCTATATTTTCCGCCGTAAGGCACCGCCGGTTTTGCTATTTTACTTGTTAAAACTCCTAATCTACTTCCTTGGCCACCCGCCAAAAGCATTGCTATACATTTTTTCCTTTTCAAATGTAACACTCCCTTAAAAGTTTTTAAAAATTATTTCTTATTTCCTTGCTTTCTTTTTGAAGGAACCTTTAAAAAACTTACTGACATTGGCGGAATATCAATAGATATTGAATAATCATAACCGTGCATAGCCTGTTTCTCCGCCTTATAACCGGCTTTTTCTATCACGGTATTACCTCCGTATTTTACATTGTCCGAACAAAAAACTCTCTTATAACTGCCCTTTACAGGTACTCCTATTCGGTAATCTTGACGGCCTACCGGAACAAAATTACAAACCGCTATAAGTTCATTTCCTGATTTATCAATTCTTCTAAAAGATATTATGCTTTGAGCATTATCATCATTAGAAATCCAATTAAAACCTTCCCAAGAATAATCCACTTCCCATAAAGGCGAATTTTCCAAATAAAATTTGTTAAGGTCTTTAGAAAATTGTTTCATTTGTCTATGAGGTTCATACTGCAATAAAAGCCAGTCTAACTCTTGTTTATAATTCCATTCGATAAACTGCGCAAACTCTTGACCCATAAACATTAACTTTTTACCGGGGTGAGCCATCATATAAGCGAAAAACGCTTTTAAAGACGCAAATTTTTGTTCATACTCTCCCGGCATTTTATTTATCAAAGAACATTTTCCGTGAACTACCTCATCGTGCGAAATAGGAAGCACAAAATTTTCCGAAAATGCATAGAAAAATGAAAATGTCAAACAATCGTGATTGCCTTTTCTGAAAAGCGGATCCAACGACATATACCTTAACATATCGTTCATCCAACCCATATTCCATTTAAAATTAAAGCCTAAACCGCCGTCAAAAGCAGGTTTTGTAACCATTGGCCAAGCAGTAGATTCTTCGGCAATCATTAAAACGTTAGGGTTTATATTAAACATTTCGTGATTAACTTCACGCAAAAACTCTACAGCCTCTAAATTTTCTCTTCCACCGTACTTGTTAGGTATCCACTCACCATCGTTTCTTGCATAGTCAAGATATAACATAGAGGCAACAGCATCTACCCTTAAACCATCAATATGGTATTCCTTGACCCAATATGCCGCACTGGATATAAGGAAGTTTTTAACTTCCCTCTTTCCATAGTCGAAAACAACCGTTCCCCACTCTTTATGTTCGCCTTTACGCCAGTCTTCGTACTCGTAACAAGCGCTACCGTCAAAACGATAAAGACCGTGCTCATCCTTTGGAAAATGCGCAGGTACCCAATCAAGTATTACGCCTATTCCGTTTTGGTGCATAATATCAACAAATTTTTTAAAATCCCTTGGTGTACCATAACGAGAAGTAGGTGCAAAATAACCTGTTACTTGATATCCCCAAGAACCGTCGAAAGGATATTCGGTAATAGGCATTAACTCAATATGTGTATATCCCATTTCTTTAACATATTTTGCAAGTTCTTTTGCTAATTTAACATAATTATATGGGTTGCCATCCGAAAAAGTGCGCCAAGAACCCGCATGTACTTCATAAATATTTACGGGTGACTCATAAATATTTTTATTCCTATTTGGGTACTGCCAATCACTGTCTTGCCAAATATATCCATCATCACAATAAACTTTAGAGGCGTTTGCCGGTGCAGTTTCAAAGTGGCGCGCATACGGGTCGGACTTTAAAACAGTTCTTCCGTTACTGTCGGTAATAGCATATTTGTACGACGAATAATTTTTAATATCCTTTATTTCGGTTTGCCAAACTCCGCCTTCGCAAAGCATAGGGTTAGCGCCAACCTGCCAATTATTAAATTCCCCAACAACTGAAACAGCGGTAGCTTTAGGTGCCCATACGCGAAAAACCGTATTTTCTTTATTGAAAAAAGAACCAAAGAACTCATACGCATTCGCTACAGTTTCACAACCAAACTTTTTTATAAATTCCTTCAACTTTTGCACCTCTTTTAAAACATACTTTTACTAATTTATTATACCAATAAAGATACCTATTTTCAAGTGATTTTTGTTAATTTTCAAAAACGAATGTAAAATTTTTACTGTGAAATTTGTTAATAATAACCAAATTTTGACCGTTTTTTACACTCTTTATTCCTTTTCGACAAAAAAGAAGACAACACTCGTTGTCTTCTTTTTTTAAAATTATCTAATTGTTTTGTTTTCAACTTCTTCTACCGCAAGTGCTATAAAGTCTTCGGTCTTCATAGCGCCAAGGTCACCATCTTCGCCGCGGCGGCGTACTGCAACCTGTCCTGCTTCAACTTCACTGTCACCAATAACAAGCATATATGGAACTTTTTGAAGTCTTGCTTCTCTGATTTTATAACCAATTTTTTCGTTGCGGTCATCAAGTTCAACGCGCATACCCTTTGCTTCAAGTTGTTTTTTAACTTCATAAGCATAGTCAAGGTGGCGGTCAGCAATAGGAAGAATTTTAACCTGTGTTGGCGCTAACCACATTGGGAATGCACCGGCATATTTTTCAATAAGAAGCGCCAACGTTCTTTCATAACAACCAATCGAAGTTCTATGAATAATATATGGATTTTTCTTTTGACCATCGCGGTCAACATATTCCATACCAAACTTTTCTGCTAACATTTGGTCAATTTGAATTGTGATAAGGGTATCTTCTTTACCATAAACATTCTTAATTTGAATGTCGAGTTTTGGACCGTAGAAAGCAGCCTCGCCAACACCAACTTTGTAAGGAATACCAAGGTTGTCAAGAATTTTGCCCATCATATCCTGTGCTTCATTCCATTGTTCTTCGGTACCAATGTATTTTTCTTTGTCACTCGGATCCCATTGTGAGAATCTATAAGAAACATCTTCATAAAGGCCTAATGTCTTAAGCATAAATATTGCAAGTTCAAGACTTCCCTTAAATTCTTCTTCGAGTTGTTCAGGGGTACATATCAAGTGGCCTTCGGAAATTGTAAATTGGCGAACACGAATAAGACCGTGCATTTCGCCCGATTCTTCGTTACGGAAAAGGGTTGAAGTTTCGCCGTAACGCAAAGGTAAATCTCTATAAGAACGAGCGCGGTTTAAGTACGCTTGATATTGGAAAGGACAGGTCATTGGGCGAAGTGCAAAACATTCTTTTGTTTCATCATCAGGGTCGCCCATAACAAACATACCGTCACGGTAGTGGTCCCAGTGGCCCGAAATTTTATACAAATCGCGTTTTGCCATAAGTGGAGTTTTGGTTCTTACCCAACCCCTTCTTTCTTCTTCATCTTCAACAAAACGTTGAAGAATTTGAAGTATTTTAGTTCCCTTTGGAAGCATAATCGGAAGTCCTTGACCAATACAGTCAACAGTTGTGAAAATTTCTAATTCTCTACCTAATTTATTGTGGTCGCGCTTTTTAGCTTCTTCAAGCATAGCAAGGTGTGCTTCGAGTTCACTTTGCTTTGGAAAAGCAGTTCCGTAAACACGGCAAAGCATTTTTTTAGAAGAGTCTCCGCGCCAGTAAGCACCTGTTGCAGAGGTAAGTTTGAACGCCTTAACAACACCTGTGCTCATAAGGTGCGCGCCTGCGCAAAGGTCGGTAAAATCGCCTTGTGAATAAAAGGAAATTTCTTCACCATCAGCAATACCTTCAGCCAATTCAACCTTGTAAGGTTCCCCTTTTTCTTCGAAATACTTTACAGCCTCGGCTTTTGGCATAGAAAATCTTTCGAGTTTAATGTCTTCTTTAACGATTTTCTTCATTTCAGCCTCAATTTTAACAAGGTCATCAGGTGTGAATTTTTCATCTATATCAAAATCGTAATAAAAACCGTCATCAACAGCAGGACCAATAGCCAACTTTGCATTTGGGAACAAACGCTTTACTGCTTGAGCCAAAATGTGTGAAGCAGTGTGGCGGAAAGCCCATTTGCCATATTCATCTTCGAATGTTAAAATTTCGAGCGCACAGTCTTCCTCCAAAACAGTACGCAAATCCGCATTTTGACCATTGATTCTTACCGCACAAGCCGCTTTTGCTAAACCCATGCTAATTTCTTTTGCTACTTCTATGGCGGTAATTCCTTTTTCGAATTCTTTAACTACATCGCCTTTTAATGTAACTTTAATCATTTTTCATACCTCCTAAAAAAACAAAAAACTCCGTCCCACAAGGGACGAAGTATAATTTCTCCGCGGTTCCACCCAAATTCCGAAAATTTTTCAGCACTTAAAAACCTTTAACGGCGGCTACCGTCCGTGTTGCTACCCACGGCGCTCAAAGGTGGTCTCACTTGAAATTTAGTTTAGCAGGGTTACAGCCTTACGCCCCGCACTCTCTTAAAACAAGAAATCAAGCTACTGTCCTTATCAACGCTTTAATAAAATAATACACCTAAAAATATTTAGTGTCAAGCCTTTTTTACTTGAATAAAATATATAATTATGTTAATATACTAAAGGTGATTACTTTGATATTTAAAACAAAATCAACATTTGATTGGCTTGTTGTAGGTCTTGGCAATCCGGGTGATAGATATGATAATACCCGCCACAACATTGGCTTCGCTGTAGTTGACCATTTTATGACTGCCGCAAAGGGTAAATTCAATAAAACTAAAATGGATGCTTTGTTTGGTGAATGTAAAATCGGCGATAAGAGAATACTTGTTGCAAAACCCCAAACTTATATGAATAATTCAGGGTTGGCGGTATCGCAAATTGCTAAATTTTATAAAATCCCACGTGAAAATATCCTCGTTGTTTTTGATGATATTTCCCTCGATGTTGGCAAACTTCGCATTCGCAGAAAAGGCAGTCACGGCGGTCATAACGGTATGAAAAACATTGTCAACCTAATGGGGTGCGATGATATACCGCGTATTAAAATGGGCGTTGGTGCTAAACCCCACCCTGACTATGATTTGGCTGATTGGGTACTTGCAAAATTCCCCGAAAGCGAAAAGGAAAATTTGCAAAAAAGTGTAGAAAAAGGCTCTGCCGCTATAAAGGAAATTATAGTCCGTTCAATAGATTCCGCTATGAACAAGTACAGTAATTAACGAGTATGAAATTTTTAAACGATATATTTTTAAAGGAAAAGGACTATGCTTCTCTTTTAAAAAATATTAAAAGAGAATGTCTGCCCTTAGCGTGTACAGGTCTTTCGGCAATACACAAAGCCGCGGTAATTTCTTCCCTTGTTTCCCACCAAAATAAAAAAATTGCGGTGGTAACTTCGGACGAGGCGGCGGCCAACGAACTTTGCGATAATCTTTCCTCGCTAGGAAGAAATTGTGTGTATTTCCCCTCGCGTGATTACCTTTTCGCAAACCTTACAGGCTATTCAAAAGAATATGAACATAAACGTATCGACACCCTGTCTAAACTTTTAGACGGGGCTTTTGAGGTTGCAGTTTTCTCGCTTGACGCGGCAATTCAGTTGACAGTTCCTTTGGAAACTTTAAGAAAAGCAAACTTTAAAATTTGCTCTAGTGAAACGGTTTCTATTACCGATTTAACCGGAAAACTTTTAAACAGCGGTTACACAAGAAGTGAACTTTGCGAGGGTGTCGGACAATTTGCAGTAAGAGGCGGTATATTTGATATTTTCCCTGTTGGCAGCAAAACTCCTTACCGTATTGAATTTTGGGGCGATGAAATTGATAGTATTTCCGCTTTTGATGTAGAAACTCAACGCCGCCAAGATAATGTAAACGAACTTCAAATTATTCCCGCTTGTGAAGTACTTTTTGAAAAGCAAACATTAGTTGAAAAACTCGAAAGTCTGCTTAAAGATAAAAAGATAGAGCCAAAACAAACCGCTATAATAGGTGCCGATATTGAGGCGATAAACAATAATATTTCCTTCCCATATGACCGTTATATTTCTTTGATTTATAACAAAACCACTATTTTCGATTATCTTGAAAATGCCTTGATTATAACCGCCGAAAGCGGAAATATAAATGAGCGTTTTAAATCGATTGAAACTATTATTTCAGAAGATGTTAGGAACTTTTTGGAAGAAGGTTTTCTTAATCACACAACCGCAATGCCTTGGCTTACAAAAAGTGAATTTTTAAACAAAGTTTCAAGTTGTGTAATTTTTGAAAATTTCCCCCGCAATTCTTATGAAATCAATCCAAAAGACATTATAAACTTTTCTTACAAACGCTCTACCGCTTGGAGTGGCGATATAAATATTTTGTATGAAGACATTTCCTACACCTTAGAGAAAAAAGGCTTTGCAGTTGTTTTAGCGGGTGAAGAACGCGCCGCAAAACTTTTAAACGAAAGCCTTAAAGAAAAAGGTGTAAACGCCGTATTTACAAAAAACCCCGTTTTTGCTGAAGGTGTTGTGGCGGTAACTACCGGCGGTCTTTCCTCGGGATTTGAAATACCAAGTGAAAAGTTTTTACTTGTAACCCACCGTTATATTGCGGGGGAAAAACCAAAGAAAAAACCTCGCCATAAAAAAGGTCAGGAAATAGGTTCGCTTGATGAACTTAAAAACGGAGATTATGTTGTTCACGAAACCCACGGAATAGGTATTTTTGATGGTATAAACCGCATAACTAATGCGGGTGTTACAAAGGATTATATAAAAATAAAATATGCTAAAAGCGATGTTTTGTATGTGCCTGTAACCCAACTTAATTTGGTTTCACGTTATATTGGCGCAGCTACCGAAAACGGCGGAATTAAACTTAACCGTTTGGGCGGTGCTGAATGGCAAAACACCCGTAAACGCGTAAAGAAAGCCGTTAAAGATATGGCAAAACAACTAACCGCGCTTTACGCTAAAAGAATGTCACTTAAAGGTCACGCTTTTAGCCCTGATACCGACCTTCAAAGCGATTTTGAACGACGATTTGAATATGATGAAACCGAAGCACAACTTGTTTGTATTGATGAAATAAAGCGCGATATGGAGCGCGATATTCCAATGGACCGTTTGCTTTGCGGCGATGTTGGTTTTGGCAAAACCGAAGTAGCGCTCAGAGCCGCCTTTAAATGCATAAGTGAGGGTAAACAGTGCGCACTTTTAGTACCTACTACCATTCTTGCTATGCAGCACTATAATTCAATTATAAGGCGCTTTGGCGATATGCCCGTAAGTGTAAAACTTTTAAATCGTTTTGTTACGAAAAACAACCAAGAAAAAATTGTTTCGGACCTTAGATGCGGAAGACTCGATATGGTTGTCGGGACCCATCGCCTTATTTCGAACGATGTTAAATTTAAGGATATCGGTCTTGTAATAATTGACGAAGAACAACGCTTTGGTGTTGCTCAAAAAGAAAAATTAAAAGAACAATATCCGTTTGTGGATATTTTAACCCTTTCGGCAACACCAATACCACGAACACTTAATATGGCTATGTCGGGACTTAGAGATATGTCGTCACTCGATGAAGCCCCCGAAGACCGACACCCTGTTCAAACCTATGTTTTAGAATATAATAACGGTATTATTACCGATGCGATTGCAAAAGAAATCCGCCGCGGCGGTCAAGTTTACTACCTACACAACAGGGTTGAAAGTATTGAACGCTGTGCCGCAAGAATTAAACAAAAATTGCCCGATATTAATATTGGTATTGCCCACGGCAAAATGAACGAAGACGAACTTTCTAAGGTTTGGAAGCAAATGTTAGAACACGAAATCGACCTTCTTGTTTGCACAACAATAATTGAAACGGGCGTAGATGTTCCAAACGCTAACACACTTATTATTGAAGATGCTGACAAAATGGGGCTTTCGCAGTTGCATCAATTAAGAGGTCGTGTTGGCCGCTCGGCGCGACGCGCTTACGCTTATTTTTGTTTTTCACAAAACAAACAACTTACTGATATTGCCTCAAAACGACTTGAAGCAATACGCGAATATACCGAATTTGGTTCCGGCTTTAAAATTGCTATGCGTGACCTTGAAATCAGGGGCGCCGGTAGTATTTTGGGCGGCGAACAACACGGAAATATGGAGTCGGTAGGATATGATATGTATTTAAAACTGTTAAGCGAAGCAGTTAATGAAGAAAACGGAATAATCCCTGAAGAAGATATTCCTTGCACCGTCGACCTTAATGTTTCGGCACATATCCCCGAAAATTATATCCCTTCTTTGTCAGCAAGACTCGGTATTTATAAGCGAATAGCATCAATTAGAAACGATGATGACGCGAGTGATGTTATCGACGAACTTTGCGACCGCTTTGGCGATCCGCCTCAAGCAGTTATGGGGCTAATTGATATTGCAATTCTTAGAAACAAAGCGGTTAAAGCGCGTATTGCTGAAATTACCGGGACCGCCAATACCGCCATATTGCACATTAACTCAATACAACCCGAGGTTGTCGGAAAACTTACCGCCGCTTTTGGCGACCGTTTTTTATTAAAGGCTGCCGAAAAACCGTACTACACAATTAAACTTAATAAAAGCCAAAAAATCGCCGATTTTGTTACAGAATTAGCAAAAAGTTTGTAAATAATTATTTTTTTGTAGACTTTTAGTATGATTTATTATATAATTACTAGTATGAAAATTATGGAGGAAACTAAAATGAATATGTTTAAAAGAATTATTGCTTTAGTTTTAATTTGTATTATGGCACTTTCTTTTACTGCTTGTCATAAGAAAAACGAAATTGCAGTAAAAATTGGTGATGTTGAATTTACATCCGCTTATTATTCTTGTGCACTTGTTATGTGCGATTCTCAAGCAAGATCAAAGGTTAACGAAAACCTTACTGAAATTGAAAAAGCTTCATCAAATATTGATTATTATGCAAAAAAAGTTGATGGCAAAAAGTTCGTTGATTGGGTCGAGGATGAAACAATTTCTAACTTAACCGATATTGCCGCTTACAAACTTCTTTGCAAAGAAAACAAAATTAAGTTAGATAACGAAAAGGTTAAAGAAGCAAAATCAAATGCTGAATATTTATGGGAAAGTGGCTACGCTTCTTACTTGGAAATCAATGGCGTTTCTTTAAGTACATTTACCAACTATCAACTTGACCTTCTTTATGCTGATGTTTACTTTGAGTCTATCTACGGCAAAGGCGGTTCAAAAGAAATTGCTGAAGATAAGGTTAAAACCGAATTGTACGATAAATTTGTAATTGCAAATTTACTTACTGTTAACTTCTCTCAAGAAACCGAAGCTCAAAAAGCTGAAACCAAAACAAAGTTAGAGACTTTTGCCGAAGAACTCAAAACCGGCAAAAAGACCTTTAAACAAGTTTATAACGAATACTACGGTATTGAAGATACTGCCGAAGAAGAGCATAACCACGAAGAAGGCGAAGCACCGTTAGATGAGTATGCTACAATCGTTGGTCATAAGGACTCTAACTATGCGCACGACCGCTTTGATGAAATTAAAGCAATGTCAAACAAAGAGGTTAAAATTATTGCTTTAGATAATTCTTCGGGATATATTTTAGCCGTTAAAGGCGATATTACTGCTGACCCTTATTATCTTGAAAATCTTGATTTACAAGCGCGTCTCCTTTTAGTTAAGGACGAATTCGAAAAAGACATTGATACTTATGCTAAAAAGTTAAACGTTGATATTAACAAATACGCTTTAAGTCAATTTAAGGTTAAAAAGATTAACTTCCCTGAATAAAACAAAAACTGTGAAATCGAAAGGTTTCACAGTTTTTTATTGCTAATAAGGAGAGGGCTTGAATTTTCAAGCCCTCTTTATATATTTAATTTTATTTAATTTTATTTAATTTTATTTTAACTTAATCTATAATATTTGCTTTCCCGCACACGCGGAAATATTATCAAATTCTCGGGGCGTTCCCCAAGTGAAAAATATAAGTAGCAACTAACTATATTTAAGTATAATGATTATTGTACATTGGAATCACCCTAACAGTTTATTTAATTATAAATTTTCTCACAATCATAATTATCACCGTTTTAGGAATATATATTAAAGATTATTTTCAAATCGTTTTATATTTAGTACATTGGTAACACCTTTGTTAATTTATAGTTTCGAAGGTTGTTAACTACTTCATTGGAATCACGCCTTTACGTTTATTTTTTTGAACTTTCTGGTGGAGTTTCTTTAATCATTTTCTACTCCTCCTTTCCTTTCTGACTTCATTATAATGCATACTGCATAAGTTGTCAAGCAAAAGTTGATAACTTTTGTGTAAAATTATTAAATAACTTTTAAAAATAGCTTTATAAAGCGGTTTTTAAGCTGAAAAAATTTCTTTATTAAAGGTGTTTTTAAAAACAAAATCATTGACTTGAATATAATTACCTTGTAAAATAATAATATATAAGGAGGCTATGAAAATGAGCGAAAATATGAATAACGAATATAATCCCGATATTATTTCTTTAACCGATGAAAAAGGAAAAGAATACACCTTTGAGATTGTTGATGCAATAGAAACCGATACAGGTAGATACCTTGCTATGTTACCTTCTTTTGATGACCCACAAAAACTTTTAGACGATAGTGGCGAATTGGTAATTGTTAAGGTTGGCGAAGAAAACGGCGAAGAATACTACTACGAAATTGAAGATGATGATGAGTATGAAACCATTGCTGACGCTTTTGTTGACAGACTTGAAGAATTATTTGAAATAGATAATAAATAATTTAACTTAAGTTGTTTTTTCGTTTTAAGAAAAATGTAACAACATAATAAATTAAGATTTTTTATTCTCGCGAAGTTGAAATGCGCACGACGTGCACTAAGCACTTCGAAGCATTGAAACAAAGCGAGAAGGAAAAAGATAATTTATTGTCCTGCTCTGTTCGCGGACCGTGACTTATATAACCCTACAACTTTTATTTTGGGGCCAACGCTTTTACGGCGGGCTTGCAGACCTCCCGCGGCTGTGCCGAGTTCGGAAGAAGGGAGCGCGAAACCGTATCGCAGGCACCCACCTGGCTATTTGGCTAGGTTATTTTAAGCACATTACGGCAGTGCGGGACTCCTGAATTTAAAACAAAACACTGTAATATCCAAAAGATATTACAGTGTTTTTTTATATTGTTCCTCTAAAATAAAGACCTCTTGTATATTTTATTTCAGGCGGCAATCCTTTTTTATAAGCCGCAATAACCTCGCAAACCTCTTCCCTTGTTTCCTTTGTAAAATAAAGAATTTGAAAATCGAAAGTATTTAAAAGGTTTTGCTTATCCGCTAACCAAATCGGCAACGAGTTTAACATTTCGCTATACCCCATTCGACAACGCACAGGAAATTCTACATTCAAGCGGTCGGTCAAAACTCCGTTTTTATCACACTCACTACAGTTTTTGCCATTTTTAATAGGACAGTTTTTGAACACCATAAGCGGTATTTTGCCATAAGACACAATACCTTTAGGGACCCACGAATTGATTTTTTGCGCGTCTTCAATAAGCGTTTCGCTTGAAAGCACCGCACTGCTTATACCAAGCGTTTGCGCTGTTTCACAAGAAAAACTATTAAATATGTTTAGCCCCGTATCGCCAATAATTTCAAAGCCTAACTCTTTGGCAATTTGAACCGCCGCTAAATTTCCGCAAAGCGCAACATTTACGCCATTACTTTTGAAATTTTTAAGTTTTTGTTTTATTAGCTCTTCACTAACAATCGCCCTTGGAATATCTACAATAATTTTTATGTTTTGAGGTAAATTTTCGGGGGAAAATTCCAACGGATAAATCAGCGCCCCAATACCGCTTAAATCATTAGGTATTTGGTCCTTATTTTCTACCCTTATATAAATTTCGGGAATGTTTTTTCTTTGAACCGGAGTGTTTTCAAAATAAAAATTTTCATTAGAAGTTTCTATTTTAGTTTTAGTCCTTAAACCATTTAACTGCTCGACTGCAATTCTTCGCAGTTCGTTTATATCCGAGACTCTCAAAAATAACCCATCATCTAAATCTATTTTAATATCTTTAGCATAATAAGGGGTTCCTCCAAATTTATTTATGTTTTTAAGAACGCTTTCCTTATCCGCGGCTTTGGTTTGAGCCAAGGCAGGAACTTCACCCGTAACACAAATTTCATTTTCTCCATCGTTTATTTTTAAGCTGACAGGCGCGTTTTCTTTGGCGCAAAATTCAATATTAATACCTACACTTTGGCGCTCATTTCTATAAAATTCGTGAATTTGAGGTATTATCGCAGCTGACAAATTGACATCGTCTTTAGTGCGAATACCAAACATATTTTTACCAAGATTATTGGTATAATAACCATCAGTAAAGCCCGAACGGGAAAAAACATCCGACAACATTTTGCTTATTTCAACTTCAAGTACGCCATTATCTAACGCTCTTCTACAAGCAGTTGTTGCCGCCGCAACATATTCAGGACGGCGCATTCTACCCTCTATTTTGAAAGAGCAAACACCAATATTTTTTAGTTCGTTTAAATATTCAATTAAGGACAAATCTTTTAAACTTAAATCATACCCCGTACCGCCTTTAGCCTTAAAAGGCAAACGGCAAGGCCCCGCACACAATCCGCGGTTGCCACTTCTTGAGCCTAACACCGCCGACAACAAACACTGCCCCGAAAGGCACATACAAAGCGCCCCGTGAACAAAGGCTTCAACCTCAATATCATATTCTTTTGCGGCAGCACAAAATTCTTTTAAATCTAAAAGAGACATTTCTCTTGCAACTACTACTCGCTTAAAGCCTAAACTTTTTAAAACGGGTAGCGCCGATGGTGAATGTACCGACATTTGTGTTGAAGCGTGAAGTATAAGATTTGGTAAATATTGTTTTAATATTCGAGCAAGTCCTAAATCTTGAATAATTATTCCGTCTATACCGTAATTATAAGCCGTTTTAGCAAGACTGAACGCCTCTGCTAATTCGTTATCTTTAATTAATATATTCAAGGTTAAATACGCTTTAACCGAACGAAGATGACAGTATTCTACAACCTGCTTTATTTCTTCTAAAGTAAAGTTTTGGGCATTTCTTCTTGCCGAAAAATCTTTAGCGCCAAAGAAAACCGCATTAGCACCGCTTCTTACCGCTGCAGTTAGCATTTCCCAACTGCCCACGGGCGACAATACTTCCGTTTTTAAATTTGTCAATAAATTCACCTTCCTTTTTTGAAAAAACTGTTGTAAATTTTAAATTTACAACAGTTTTAATTTATTTTTTTATTTCCTCAATATCATAAGGTGTTGTTTGGTAAACAAAATAGTTAAGCCAGTTTGAATATAAAAGATTTGCGTGTGAGCGCCAAGTAACAAGCGGCGCATTTTCGGGGTTATCATTTGGGAAATAATTTTTAGGAATTTCAATAGGTTTTCCCTCGTTTAAATCCCTAAAATACTCATTCGCCAATGTTACCGCATCATATTCAGAGTGTCCTGTAATAAAGATTTGTTTACCCTCGGCTGTAGCCATAGCATAAATACCTGCTTCATCGGAAGAAGCGAGGATTTTAATATCGCTACACTTTTTAACATCTTCAATATCTACTGTAGTATGCCTTGAATGAGGCACCATAAACACATCGTCAAAACCGCGGAAAAGGATTGAACGCTTGTAATCTACAGTGTGTGGGAAGACACCAAACATTTTTTTATCCAAAGGTTTTTTATCTATTCCAAAATGGTAATAAAGTCCTGCTTGAGCGCCCCAACAAATGTGGAAAGTGCTATGAACATTAGTTTTAGTCCATTCCATAATTTCACAAAGTTCTTGCCAATACTCTACTTCTTCAAAAGGCATTTGTTCAACAGGCGCACCTGTTATAATCATACCGTCAAAAGTTTTGTGCTTAACATCATCAAAAGTTTTGTAGAAAGAAAGCAAGTGTTCGGCAGATGTATTTTTAGACTTATGTGACTTTGTGTGTATAAGTTCAAGGTCTACCTGCAAAGGTGAGTTGCCTAAGAGACGCGATAATTGAGTTTCGGTTTCTATCTTTTTAGGCATTAAGTTCAAAAGCAAAATCTTTAACGGGCGAATATCCTGTGTTATAGCACGAGTTTCGGTCATAACAAAGATATTTTCATCGTTAAGAACTTTTACCGCAGGTAAATCGTTTGGAATTTTAATAGGCATTTTTTATGCTACCTTTTCTTTAAATTTTATCGAGCGCTTGTTTAATGTCGGCAATTAAGTCTTCAGCATCTTCAATACCGCAAGAAAAACGGATAAGGTCAGGTGTGATACCACAAGCTTCGAGCTCTGCATCGTTCATTTGGCGATGTGTTGCGTTTGCAGGGTGTAAACAACAAGTACGAGCGTCAGCAACGTGGGTTGCAATTTGAGCAATTTTAAGTTCTTTCATAAATGCTTCGGCAGCTTTTCTTCCGCCTTTAACACCGAAACTTACAACACCGCAACCACCGTTTGGCATATATTTTTGCGCTAATTCGTAGTTTGCGTCACCTTCGAGGTGTGGATATCTTACCCAAGCAATACGGTCATCATTTTTAAGGAAGTTAGCCACTGCCAAACCGTTTTCGCAGTGTTTTTTCATTCTAAGGTGCAAACTTTCGAGTCCTAAATTAAGAACATAAGCCGCTTGAGCTTGCTGGCAACAACCAAAGTCACGCATAAGTTGCGCAGTAGCCTTTGTGATATAAGCCCCACCAAGTCCAAATCTTTCGGTATAGGTTACACCGTGATAACTGTCATCAGGTGTGCAAAGTCCGGGATATTTATCAGCATACTTAGTCCAATCAAACTTGCCGGAATCTACAATACAGCCACCAACTGCACTACCGTGACCATCCATATATTTAGTTGTAGAGTGGATAACAATATCTGCGCCCCACTCAAAAGGACGGCAATTTACAGGTGTTGCAAAAGTATTATCGATAATAAGCGGAACACCGTGTTTGTGTGCCATATTGCTGAAGCGTTCAATATCAAGCACCATTAAAGCAGGGTTAGCAATAGTTTCGCCAAATACTGCTTTGGTGTTTGGCTTAAATGCCGCTTCGAATTCTTCATCGGTACAATCGGGTGAAATAAATGTAAAATCGATACCCATACGCTTCATTGTTACAGCAAATAAATTATATGTGCCGCCGTAAATAGCCGATGAAGCAACGATATGGTCGCCGCAAGAAGCAATATTGAAAATCGAGAAGAAAGATGCTGCTTGACCGGAAGAAGTAAGCATTGCAGCCGAGCCGCCTTCCATTTCACAAATTTTAGCGGCAACTAAATCACAAGTTGGGTTTTGCAAACGAGCATAAAAATAACCCGAAGCCTCCAAATCGAAAAGCTTACCCATATCTTCACTTGTGTTATATTTATAAGTTGTACTTTGATATATAGGAATTTGTCTTGGCTCACCGTTTTTTGGTGTGTAACCGCCTTGAACACAGGTTGTTCCCATTTTTCTGTTCATTTTAAATCACTCCGTTTTAAATTAAAGCCCAAAAACTTTTTTAGCGTTCATATTAAGTATATACGATAATTCCTTTTGGTCAAGTCCTATTGAGAAAATTTTTTCGATTTCCTCTTTAATGGACCACATAGGATAGTCTGTACCAAACAAAACTTTTTCAGCGCCGTAATGCTTAATTATATCTTTTACTTTGTCAGCATCTATAAACGGAAAACAAGAAGAACAATCAACATAAAAATTCGGTAAATCATCAAACGTTCTTATTGCCTTGTCCCAAACCGACCAACCGCCCAAATGAGCGCCAACAACCGTAAGACCTGTGTAAATCTTTAAAATAGGATAAAGTCTATTAGGATTTGAATAATCAAAACGGCTATCCCCCGTATGCATTAAAATTGGTAATCCCTTTTCTTCACAAAGTTCATAAATTTTAAGCATACGGTAATCATCAATCTTAAAGGCTTGAATATCAGGATGCAATTTCACCCCGTTAAGTCCTAAAGAAATAATATTTTCTACATCTTCTTTTATGTTTTCACTATCGGGATGAAGAGTACCAAGTCCTATCATTTTGCCATTAGAGTTTTCTACCTCTTTAGCAATAAAGGAATTTATACTTGCAACCTGTTTAGGTGTAGTTGCAACCGATTGGACAATAAATTTATCAATACCAACCTTTTCACCCTCTGAAATTAGGGTATTAACCGTACCGTCATATATTGATTTTTCACCGTAAAATTTATCGGTTCCCGCAATCGCTACCGAGGCAATTTTTTCGGGATAAATATGACAGTGGGCATCTATAATTTCAAAACCGTTTATCATTTTAAACCTAACTTTTCTGCGGCTTGTTCGCGCATTTTATATTTCAAAATTTTACCTGCCGCATTCATTGGAAAACTATCCACAAAACTAATATAACGTGGAACCTTATGTCTTGCCATATGGTCAGCAATATATTGACGCATTTCTTCTTCGGTCATAGTTTCACCGCTTTTAAGTATAATACACGCCATAATTTCTTCGCCATATTGCTTATCAGGAACACCGATAACCTGAACATCACGAACTTTATCACAGGTGTAAATAAATTCCTCAATTTCTTTTGGATAAATATTTTCGCCGCCTCTAATAATCATATCCTTTAAACGACCGGTTATACGATAGTTACCATCGCTATCACGACAAGCAAGGTCACCTGTATGGAGCCAACCATTACTATCAATAGCTTCAGCCGTAGCCTTTGGCATCTTATAGTAACCCTTCATTATATTGTAACCACGGGCAACAAACTCACCGTTAACACCGTCAGGACAATCTTCGCCTGTTTCGGCATCAACAATCTTACATTCAACATTTGCAAAAGCGCTACCAACAGTTTCGGTTCTTACTTTCAAAGAATCAAAATAACTGCTCATAGTACATCCCGGCGAAGCTTCAGTTTGACCGTAAACCGAAACTATTTCCTTCATATTCATAACTTCGGTTGCTTTTTTCATAAGGTCCGCAGGGCAGTTTGCACCCGCCATTATACCAACCCTTACATTTGAAAAATCGGTTTTTTCAAAATCAGGATGTTGCATCATAGCAATAAACATAGTAGGAACGCCGTTAAATGCGGTAATATGTTCGGCATTTATACAAGCAAGTGCCGATTTAGCCGAGAAGTAAGGAAGTGGTGACATAGTAGCGCCGTGTGTCATTGAAGCGGTCATAGAAAGCACCATACCAAAACAGTGGAACATTGGCACTTGAATCATCATTCTGTCCGCAGTTGATAATTCCATTCTATCGCCTATATACTTACCATTATTAACTACGTTATAGTGTGTAAGCATTACGCCTTTAGGGAAACCGGTTGTACCCGATGTGTACTGCATATTGCAAACATCATCTTTATCAACCATACTAGCTCTACGATAAACCTCACTTATCGGCACTTGTGAAGCACGTGCTATAGCCATATCCCAAGTAAGACAACCCTTTTGCTTAAAGCCAACAGTAATAACATTTCTAAGGAAAGGAAGGCGCTTACTGTGAAGTGGTGAGCCCGGTTTTGTCCCCTCTAATTCAGGGCAAAGTTCGGCTATAATTTCGCCATAATTACAATCCCTTGAACCTTCAGTCATAATAAGTGTATGTGTATCCGACTGTTTGAGCAAATATTCTATTTCGTGAATTTTGTAAGCAGTATTAACAGTCACCAAAACTGCACCTAATTTAACGGTTGCCCAAAACGCGATATACCACTGTGGCACGTTGGAAGCCCAAACAGCAACGTGTGAACCCGCCTTTACACCAAGAGAGATAAGTGTTCTTGCAAATTCATCAACATCATCGCGAAACTCGCTATAGGTTCTTGTGTAATCAAGTGTTGTATATTTAAAAGCGTATTGGTCAGGAAATTCCTCTACCATACGGTCCAAAACATCGGAAAAAGTAGCGTCAATAAGGCGGTCCTTTTCCCAAACATATCTACCTGTATGAGCGCGGTTATAATAAAGCGAATTATCACTCTTTGAGGTGTCACTATATTGCTTCATATAATTCACGAAATGAGAGAAAATTATCTCCATATCGTCAAGTTCTTCGCACCATTCGGGTGACCATTCAAGCGAAATAAAGCCATCAAAGTTAACCGAACGAAGACCCAACATCATATCGCTAATAGGCATTTCTCCTTCACCAATAAGGCAAAATTCGTTGCCATTTTCGGTTTTAATAGCATCTTTAATATGCACGTGCTTTATATAAGCACCCAAATTTTTAATGGTGGTTTCGGGTTCTTCACCTTCCACAAAGAAAGGCGAATACATATCCCAAAGAGCCGCCAAACTGTCACACGCAAAACTATCAAGCAAATCGCGAAGTTTTGCAGTATCGCTAAACAAACCGCATGTTTCCATTAAAAGAACGATATCTTTTTGTTCGGCAATAGCAATAGCCTTTGCAACAACTCGGCTTACAAAGTCAACATCTTCTTTGCCAAAAGCCTTAATTCTAACATAAGGAATGTGAAGATTTTTAGCAATATCAACACAAGCGCTAATTTCTTCTAAATTTTCGGTTTCTTTTTCCTTGTCGGCTAAATTGCAAATAGTATCAATACAAGGTAAAGAAAGTTTTTGCTCGTAAAGTTTTCTAACTGTAGCAGCCGCCGCATAATCGTGAAAAGCGCCGTTTTTATCAGTAAAAAGGCGGTTGTGTATATTATGAAGTTCTATTCCTTTAAATTTTAAGTCTTTGGCTACTTCGCAAAATTCTTCGAAATTACTGTTATGCCAACCTTTTGTTGAGAAAGAAAGTTTCATATATTTGACTCCTCATAGACAATCTTGTTTACAGCGCTGATATAAGCTCTTATACTAGCACCGATAATATCGGTAGAAATTCCGTTTCCGGAATAAAGTTTGCCGTTAGAACGCAATTTTACAAGTGCGCTACCTAATGCTTGTTTACCTTCGGTTACCGATTGAATTTGGAAATCGTCCAATTCATAATGGCAGCCAATTATTTGCTCAATAGCAAGGAAAGCCGCATCAATCGGGCCATCGCCAATGCTAATTCCGTTTATCTCGCTACCATCTTTTTCAAGAGTGATTTGCGCGGTTGCCGAAATAATATTACCGCTATTTAAAACATAACTTTTAAGTTTATATGTTGGCGGAACTTGTAAAGCAACACTTGCAACTATTGCATCAAGTTCTTTAACTCCAACCTTTTTCTTTGCCGCAACATTTAAAAATTCTTCGTAAACCTTTTGTGAATCTTCTTCAGAAAGGTCATAACCCAACTTTAAAACTGCAGTTATAACTGCATCGCGGTCATCATTAGCATCAAGTTCAACCCCGTTTTCGTAAGAATCGTTTACAGTTACCGCGCTCTTTTCATTTTTAGCGTTAACTGTAATCCAATTAATTTGGTTTATAATTCTATTAAGTTCGGTATATTTTACTTTTGAAGAAAAACCGCAACTGCTTCCGCAATTTTTAATAATGCCAACAACTGTTTCAAGTGAGGTTATTTCCTTGCCAACATTTGTTTTAATAATTTGCGCACCCACACCTACCGCAGTCATTGCATTTGCTGCTGCAAGACCGTTTTTATCGCTGCACATAACGCCAAGTTCCACATCCTTGCCGTTTAAAATATCATTTATTTTACTAACAAATTTTGCAAACTTTTCAGGCATC
Organism: Acutalibacteraceae bacterium; assembly: GCA_045587685.1. Taxonomy (GTDB): domain Bacteria; phylum Bacillota; class Clostridia; order Oscillospirales; family Acutalibacteraceae; genus UBA737. The sequence continues at coordinate 4,894 of JAZNCS010000054.1, read as the reverse complement.
ATTTCAGCCGCAGTATCACAAACAGTTACCTTTGTAGCACCTGCTTCTACAGCAGCGTTAATCATATCCGCCAATACATCTTCTTCTGCTCTTGTTGCATCAATCGCGCAAAATTCAACATCTTCGCAACTTTCCTTTGCAAGTTTTACTAATTTTGCAACCAATTCAACCATTTTCGGCGCTTTTTTATGACAAGTATATTCCATGCCAACAGTGGAAACAGGAAGTTCTACTCTGATTCTCTTTTTATTTGCAATTTGTAAAGCGTTAACAGCGTTTTTAACGCCTTCTTCGGTCATTCCGGTTGCTACCGAAATAACCCCTTCCTTAACAAAAGAAGAAACCGTTCTGATTAACAAAGTATCAGTTTTAATATTTTCAATTTCAGGAAATTCAACAGTATCAACACATAGTTTTTCTAACTGACGAGCAATTTCAATTTTTTCTTTAAAACTAAATGAATTTGCGCCTCCACAAAGTGTTCTGTCTGAAATTTTGATGTTCATAATTCATTTTCTCCTTAAATTTTAAGTTATAATGGTTATAGTTAGTGAAGCGATTTTTAGCGTTTCGACAAACTGCAATCATTATAAAAAAAGCCCTGAGACTGCCAAACGCAACCTCAGGGACGAATATATAATTTCGCGGTACCACCCTGCTTACCGTTATAAAAAACGGTCACTCAATAAAGCTCAAACAAGCCTTCTGCCTTGGTAACGGGGCAAGCCGTAACAACTTACTGCATTTTTCAGTCGTTCTGCTCAGGAACGAGACTTACTTTAATATTAACGCCCGACTCTTGCACCAAAACGAGCCGCTCTCTTACCGCAATAATAAAGAATAATTCCTTCATCGCATTTGACATTTTTAAAAATTATAGCACCATAAAACCTTTTTGTCAAGCGTTTTATTCCAATCCTTGCGTTAATTCTTGCAATTTTTGTATACAATTTTTGCAAACATTATATCCGTTTAAATTCACACTGTCATCAAACGAACCGCAAAAAACACAAGTAGGTTGAAATTTTTTCAAAACTATCGTATCGCCATCGGTAAAAATTTCAAAACTATCCACCTTGTTTTCTACCTTGATTTGTTTGCGAATTTCTTTTGGGATTACTACTCTTCCCATTTCATCAATTGGTCTTACTATTCCTGTAGATTTCATTTTACTTCTTCCTTTACCATTTTATTTCTAATAAGCCGTTTTGCTTTAAAATTTCGTTTGTTTTTGAAAAATGTTTGCAACCAAAAAATCCTCTATGCGCCGAAAGCGGACTCGGATGCACCGTTACTAACTTTTTATGTAACGGATTAGTTATTATACTTGCCTTTTTCTCGGCATTAGCGCCCCAAAGCAAAAATACAACGGGGGTTTCCTTTTTATTTAATTCACTAATAACCCTATCGGTAAAAATTTCCCAACCTTTACCCTTGTGACTGTTTGGGTTTGCCTCTCTTACGGTCAAAACATTGTTAAGCATCAAAACGCCTTGTTTTGCCCAAGAATAAAGTTCACCGCAATCGGTAATTTCTCTGCCAACATCGGTTTGTAATTCCTTAAATATATTTTTAAGTGACGGTGGTGGCTTAACACCCTTTTGCACCGAAAAGCAAAGTCCGTGCGCTTGACCTTCACCGTGGTATGGGTCTTGACCTATTATTACAACCTTTGTATCACTAAAAGAAGTGTATTTTAACGCATTAAAAATATCATTCATATTCGGATAAATTTTTTGCGTTTTATATTCTTCCTTTAAAAAATTTCTTAAATTTTTATAGTAAGGTTTTTCCCATTCATCGCTTAAAATAGCGTCCCAATCGTTACCTATATTAACCATTATTTTACACCTCTTATAAACCCGCCAAAACTGCTTATACTATAAGCAAATCTTATACGGAGGAGATTTTTTGGGAATAATTCAATGCGCCGAAAAATGCACTCACCAACTCGATGGCTACTGCCAATTAGAAAAATGCACCACTATAAACTCACCAAGTGGACCTTGCCCTTATTTTTTGCCGTTATCACTTGATAAACTTAAGGGCATCACCCAAACTACTAACACCAATAATTTCGATTGAATTAGGTTTAGATGTTATTTGTTTTAAATTAGCACTTGGCAAAATACATTTAGTAAATCCGAGTCTTGCCGCTTCGGAAATTCTGGCGTTAACCCTTGGAACCGAACGAATTTCACCCGAAAGACCAACCTCGCCAAAAACTATAGTATCTTCATCAAGCGGAATATCCCTAAGCCCCGAAACTAACGACATCGCTACTGCCAAATCCGCAGCGGGTTCATCTAATTTTAAACCGCCTACTATGTTTAGGTAAGCATCTAAATTAGAAAAATAGAGTCCCATTCGTTTTTCAAGCACCGCCAATATCAAATTAAGGCGGTTATAATCGTAGCCGGTTGCCATTCTTCTGGGATTTCCAAAGCCCGTTGTAGTAACAAGCCCCTGTACTTCGGCTAAAATTGGGCGTGTTCCCTCTATAACACAGGTAATACATCCACCCGAAACATTGCTCATTCTACCCGAAAGCAACATTGCTGATGGATTTTCAACCTCATTAAGACCCGTTTCGGTCATTTCAAAAACACCAATTTCATTAGTTGAACCAAAACGGTTTTTAATTGCTCTTAAAATCCTATAAGACTGATTTCTCTCACCCTCGAAATAAAGCACGGTGTCAACTATATGCTCCATAACTTTAGGACCTGCAATATCTCCGCCCTTGTTTACATGCCCTACTATAAGCATAGGAATATCTAAACTTTTAGCAATTCTTAAAAGATAATTAGTGCACTCTCGAACCTGAACAATACTTCCCGAAGCGGAATTTAACCCAGTGTGATGCATTGTTTGAATAGAGTCAATCATTACAAGGTCAGGTTTATTAATTTCAATATAATTTCCAACCGCTTCAACATCGGTCTCGGTCATTATACTTACATTATCGCTTTCTACCGAAAGTCTATTAGCGCGCATTTTAATTTGTATTGCCGATTCCTCGCCCGAAACATATAAAATATTTATTTTGTTTTGAAGCGAATTACATATTTGAAGTAAAATTGTTGATTTACCAATTCCGGGGTCGCCGCTTAAAAGAACAACCGAACCTTTTACGATTCCCGAACCCAAAACCCTGTCAAGTTCGGCAATTCCTGTTACATACCTTTCTTCCGAAGAAGAATTTATTTGTGATAATGGCATGGAAGTTACACTTGCTTTTGGTACTGCTGTTACACTATTTTTTTCATTTAGGCGAACATCTTCAACAAAACTACTCCAAGAATTGCAAGAAGGACATTTGCCCATCCATTTAGCCGTTTCATAACCACACTCGCTACAAATGTAAACTACTTTTGATTTTGCTGCCATTTTTTCACTCCTTTATTTTAAAAAATAATCCGTTATTCCGCAATATATACAAAACGCCATTTTTGTTTGATAATCATAATTTTTCAGTCTTTCAAGCTCGGCTTTATTGCTTAAAAAACCGCACTCAACAAGTACCGCAGGTACTACTGCGTTATATAAAAGATAAGTACTGCTTGTTGCTTTTTTATTAACCCTTACGTTATCGGGTTGAATTCCATTTACTATTTGGCGTTGAATACTGTCACTAAGCAGTTTCGAACGCTCATCATTACCGCTGTAAAAGACCTGCGAACCGTTTGCCGCCGAGGTTGTGAATTTGTTTAAATGTATGCTAACAAAAACCGCCTCAGGATATTTTTTCATAAGATTTAAGCGGTTTTTAAGGTCGCTTCTTTTTCGCGAAGAAATTTTACTCAAATCGCTATCCTCGGTCGATTCGTCCGCCTCACGTGTTAAAATCACACTGTAACCGTTTTGCTTTAAAAATCCGGCTAAAGTAAGGGTTATTTTTAGGTTTATATCCTTTTCAACCGTTCCGTCAGCCGCCACCGCGCCGCCATCAAACCCACCGTGGGCTGAGTTAGCCAATACTACACTTTTTTGTTAATCTTGTATATTTTGTCGTTTTTTGACTGTGGAAAACGCTTAAATTTTCCACTCAATTTTAATTTCTCTCTTTCCACCCTTTTGGAGTTTTCCGATGAAGATTTTGCTTATATATTCATCAGCAATCTCAAATGTAAGAGTGTCAATTTTTCGGTACTTTTCGAGTACCTGACTAGTATCCGTTTTTGTTTCGCCGCCCATAAGTGTAGCAAGCTTTGATTTCAAAATTTCGATGCGTTTTTCTGTTTCCTTGGATTCCTTTTGATAGCTTTCTCGGTATTTAGTAAACTCCTCTACGCTGATGACACCATCTAATTTATCGGTATACATCTGAGCCATTCGGTTATCGTTCCGCTTTACCTTTTCTTCAAGTTCTGCAATTTGCGACTGCAAGGTTTTAGCACCGTTCTTTTTTCTTTTAGGTGCATCTAACTTGCCAATCTGCTTCTCATCGTAGTATTTATCAAGCAACTTGTTGATTTCATCTACTACGATTTGCTCTAACTCATCAAGGCGAATACTGTGTGCGTTTTGGCAAACTCCGTTAGTGGTTTTCCGAGTTCTGCAAGAAAGGTAGTTATATCTACCGTCACGCAGTTTATAGCTCATTTTCCACATCGTGTTACCACACTCGGCACAAAACACCTTTTTGGCAAGTGAATAACAACTGCCGCTTGGGATTTTTTGACCTCTGCCACGCGATAGCCGAATCTCCTGTGCCTTATAAAAGGTTTCCTTTGAAATAATTGGCTCGTGGGTATCCTCAACAATATCCCACTCGCTTTGCGGCTTTTTACGGCGTTTACCCGTTTTGTAGTTTACAACCTCTTGTCTACCCTGCACCAGTGTACCTGTGTATTCAAATCGGCGAAGAATTGCATACACCGCCGAATCAGAC
>JAZNCS010000053.1:0-6899 GCA_045587685.1 Acutalibacteraceae bacterium | reverse complement strand
TTTGCAAAGTTGCAACAGAAAGTTTTCCTGTAGGTTTAAGCGAAATTGTTTTTCTTTCATTACCATAAACTAATTCAAATTTTTGAGCATCATTTCCAAAATATTCTCCGCCAAAATCTCTAATTAATTTTTCAATAAATTTTTCGGGGTTAATATTAAATAAAACTCTGTAAATGGGTTCAAATTCGAAAGAAGTATCGTGAATATTTACAACCTCAACCAAAGCATATCTTGGGTTGTTTTCCTTATCAGATTCATAACATTCCTTTGCAGTTGCTAAAGAATGGTTGCCATCGCCAACGGCGAAAAGGAGTTTGTCATCTTGATCTTTAATAAGGTTTTCTAAAGATTGTTGAACAAAAGAAATATATTCATCATTCAAAGCGAAACCTTTTATGTTGCCGCTATTTTTAATGAGGTCAAAATCATATAATTTATCGAATTTTTCGGTTTTTTTAGAAAGTGGCTCAATAACTGTAAAATCAGGGTCATCAATCAAAAGTAAAATATGAGGCATTTCAATAGGAGCATCTTTTCTGATTAGTACTCTTGGCGGAATTCTTTCGAGAATAGTCGCTTCGGTAGCACGAATAAGTGTTTTTGCATCCTTTTTATAAGAGTAATCTTCAAGATCAATAAGACCAACTATACCCTTTCTAACTTTTTTATCAGTGATTTCGCGTTCAACATAAACCATTGTATTTTTAAACTCATTAAAAACACCGTTTTCAAGATAAGAATACATTGCCCCATTGATTTTATTAATTTTTTCACTGTTATCATTTGACAAAAATGCTTCAGGTAAAACTAAATTCAATGCCGAAGGTGTATCCCCTATTTCTTTAGCTACTTCGTGCCAATATTCGGGTTCTGAAGTAAACTGGTCACAAGCGATAACCGACCATTTTTGAAAATTTTCTTTAGGTAATAAAATATTACCCGGTAAAAAATGTGAATTACTCATAAAATTCTCCTTAAAAGTAAAATCCATTAAATACATAATATATTTTAAAAGTAAAATTGTCAATTAGAATTAAATATTTAACGAATTAATAAACAAATCAATTTGATTATTAACGCCTTTTGTATCAACAAGATAACTCATTCCGTGGTCAGCGTTAGGAACAGTGAAAATTGTGCAAATATCCCCTGCGGCATCTTTTGTTCTAAACGACATTTCACAAGGAACAAAACTATCATTTTCACCGTGTAAAAGTAAAATTGGGATTTTTGAATTTTTAACAGATTTTTCGGTAGAGTCTTTTAAAATTGAAAACTTACCAAAAATTTTACAAAAGATGTTTAAAATAGGCAAAATATAGGTGGCGTTTATGTGAAAAGCATCTTTTGCAACCTTCGTAATAATTTCTTTAGGCGAAGTAAAACCACAGTCAGCAATACAACCTTTAACACTACTTGGTAAATTGTTTTGTAAAGCGAACAAAACGGTTGTAGCACCCATAGAAATACCGCTTATTATAAAGTTTTTTTCACCAAATGACGAAATTAAATATTTAAGCCAAGAAGAAACATCGTGCTGTTCTTTAACGCCAAATGTAATTAACTTACCTTCGCTTTTCGAGTGGCTGCGTTGGTCAACAAGTAGTATATTAAAACCTTTATTATAATACATTTCAACCGCGCAAGAAAAATCGTGAGCAGCATTTGAACGATAACCGTGAAACAAAAGAATTGTTTTATCACTATTTTGATTATAATATCTAGCCGATAGCTTTAAACCATCAAACGAAGTTGTGAAAACACGACGATGCGGCTTGTTATTTATAAATTCATAACCTTTGTCAATTTCTTCTTTATAATCTTTCAAAAATTTTTCAAAATTGAAGTCAATACCTTGTGAATTTACAATATTTTTTCTTACAAAAGCAATAAAGAAAAAATATAAAAATACGGTAATCAAAATTAAAATTAAACAACCTAAAATCAAAAAAATATACATTTAATCACCAAACTAAACACTTAAAATTCTTTTTGCGTTATCACCTAAAATTAAATCTAAATCACATTTTGGTAAATTGAAACTTTCAAGCATATTTAAAGTATTAATTTGCGATTCCCAAGGCCAATCGGTTGCATATAAAATTTTTTCGCTTGAAAATTTTCTTAAAATATTCAAAAACTGATTATTAGTAACCTTTTTATAACAAAATGCAGTATCAAGATATAAATTATTATGATTTTCTAATGAAGAATAAACATCATCCCATAAATTATAACCGCCAAAATGAGCTAAAATCACCTTTAAATTAGGAAACAAACTACAAAGTTCGTTAAATTTTTGAGGTGAAGAATGATAAGGAGGTTTAAAACCAATATCCTCCCCTGCGTGAAAAATTACGTATATTTCCTTATTTGATAGTTCTTCGTAAATAGGAAAATATTTTTTATCTAAAATATCAAAAGACTGATACTCAGGATGTAATTTAATACACTTAAAATCTTTTTCGCAAATTAAACTTATTTGTTTTTCAAAATCTTCTAATTCGGGATGAAAAGCAGCGGCATAAATCAAACCTTCTTTGTTTTTTGAAGACAAATTAATTTTTTCAACTTGTTCTTTTTTTGTGGCAACAGGCAAAACTAACGAAATATCAGTACCGGAATTTTTCATATGCTCAATTAACTCTTTTTCGGTACCAAATCCGTATGGTTTAACATTTCCCTTTTTTGCTAATAATTCAATAGTTTTTTTAGCGATACTTTCGGGAAAAGTATGGGTATGCATATCAATTATCATTTTAACATTTCTTTCTTTTAATTTTTATTATTTTAACATTGGAAAATATTTATGTCAATACTACACACCTTGACTAATAGTTATTGTTATAATATAATTAAATTATTTAAGGAGGTATATTATGAAAATAAATGAAAACATATTTTATATTGGTGTAAACGATCATAAAATAGATTTATTTGAAGGCCAATATATTGTGCCCGAAGGAATGGCATATAATTCATATTTAATAAAAGATAGTAAAACTGCTGTAATTGATAGTGTTGATGCTAACTTTTCTGCCGAATGGCTTAATAATATTGAAGATATTTTAGGAAATAAAGAACCTGATTATTTAATTGTTCAACACGTTGAACCTGACCATTCCGGCAGTGTAATTTCTTTTGCTAAAAAATACCCAAATGCTACAGTTGTAGCTTCCGCAAAAGCATTTACATTTTTAAAGCAATTTTTCGGTTCTGATTTTATTGATAACCGCATCGTTGTAACCGATGGTTCTAAATTAGAACTCGGAAATCACACTTTGAATTTTGTTACAGCACCAATGGTTCATTGGCCCGAAGTTATTATGACTTTTGAAGAAAAAACCAATGTTTTGTTTTCAGCAGATGCATTTGGTAAATTTGGCGCATTAGACTGTGAAACTGATGATTGGGCTTGTGAAGCGAGACGCTATTATTTTGGTATTGTTGGAAAATACGGCGCACAGGTACAAGCCTTAATTAAAAAACTTTCTGCTTTTGAAATAGCAACTATTTGCCCGTTACACGGCCCTGTTTTAAATGAAAATTTAGGTTATTACTTGAATTTATATAACATTTGGTCAAGTTACGGTGTTGAAAGTGACGGTGTTTTAATTTGTTATACCTCGATTTATGGTAATACTAAAAAAGCAGTTGAACTTTTAGCCGATACTTTAAAAGAAAATGGATGCAGTAAAGTTGTAGTTAACGATTTAGCCCGTTGTGATATGGCGGAAGCGGTTGAAGATGCTTTTCGTTACGGTAAAATTGTACTTGCTACCACAACATACAACGGAGAAATTTTCCCGTTTATGAAAACATTTATTGACGCTTTAGTTGAGCGCGGTTTTAAAAATAAAACTATTGGTATTATTGAAAACGGTACTTGGGCACCAATGGCTAAAAAAACAATTTTAAAATTGCTTGAAGGTTCTAAAAACATAACATATACACAAAATAATATTACAATTAATTCTTCACTTTCGGAGAATAATATTGAAGAAGTAAAATTGTTAGCAAAAGAACTAATTTAAAGGAGTATCTTATGAACATTAAAAAAATAATACCTCTGCTTAAAAATACCGCTTTGGTTGTTTTTGGAACTATATTGTTATCGTTTGGTACTGCGGTTTTTATTTTACCGTTTGACTTAACAATTGGCGGTACTTCAACAATAGCAATAGTACTAAATAAAATTATAAGAGTTGAATTTATCACAACCGAACTTTTAATTACAATTCTTACTTGGTTTTTATTTATTTTAGGTTATATATTTTTGGGTAAAAATTTCGCATTACAAACACTAATTTCCACAATTCTCTATCCTGTTGGAGTTACGGTTTTTGCAAAACTTACAGAACCTGACTTTTTTGATGGTTTCTTTTCTTTAGCAAATTCAAACTATTCAGAAATTGCAATAATTTTAGGCGCAATTTTTGGCGGTGGTATTATTGGCGCAGGTTTAGCGTTTGCCTTTATGGGTGGTGGCTCAACCGGTGGTACTGATGTAATTGCTTTTTTATTATGTAAAATATTCAAAAAATTAAAAAGTTCAGTTTCGGTATTTTTAGTTGATGCAATAACAATTCTTTCTGGTATGTTTATTATTAAGGATTTATCTGTCACATTACTTGGTATTACCTCTTGCTTTATTGGTGCAATAGTTATTGATAAATTATTCCTTGGTGAATCTGAAGCATTTATTGCACAGGTTGTTTCTAAAGAATACGAGTCAATAAACAAAGCGGTTGCTGAAAAGTTAGAAAGAACAACAAGTATTATAGAAATTAAAGGTGGCTATTCCGGCGAAACAAAACAAATGTTATTAATAACATTTTCAATTAAACAATACAAAGAACTTATTAAAATGATTTATAGTTATGATAAAAATGCTTTTATTACAATTCACCGTGCACACGAAATTAATGGTGAAGGTTGGAGTTATTAAAATTTAAAGGGTGTAGAAATTCTACACCCTTTTTTATTATCCAAAAATATGGTCAAATATTAACATTAAACAAAAACCGCCAAGTAAGGAAAACGTTGCAAAACGTTCCGAACCGTGTGCATGAGTTTCCGGTATCATTTCATCGCTAATAACATAAAGCATTGAACCACCTGCAAAAGCTAAACCAAACGGTAATATAAAAGATACAACAGTAACTGCAAAAAATCCTAAAAACGTACCGACAACCTCAATTATACCTGTAATTAACGCTATAATAAAAGTTTTTCGTTTAGAAACACCCGCTGCGAGTAGCGGCGCAATAATTACCATACCTTCAGGAATATTTTGAAAAGCAATACTTGCGGATATAACAATACCTCTTGAAATATCTCCGCCGCCAAAACTAACACCCGCCGCAAAGCCTTCAGGAAGGTTATGAATAGCAATAGCAATTACAAATAACAAAACCCTATTCAACTTTATATTTTTAGTATTATCTTCAAAATCGTATCCAACAATTCTATGAAGGTGCGGAGTTATTTTATCGATAACAAGTAAACAAACAGCGCCGCAAAAAACACCTAAAACAGTGATAATAATACCAAATTTTCCGCCCAATTCAATAGACGGGATAATTAATCCCGCAACTGCTGCCGCAAGCATAACACCAGCCGCAAAAGCAAGAATTGCATCATTTAATTTGTGCGAAAATTCCTTAAATAGTAAACCTAATAAAGCGCCGATAACTGTCGCTCCACCAACGCCTATTGCAGTAATTAAAACAAGTTCCATAATATTTTCCTTTATTTTTTTGAAGTAATACCGTTAGTTATAATGCCATTTTCATCGATATTTACATTTGGTGATAATGAACTTAAAAATTTTAAAATTCTTTGCTTTTCAGTACCTTCAACTAACGAAGTATAACAATTTTTTTGAACAGCGGGAATAAATTTATAAGTTATATTCCCTTCCTTAGAAATTGTTATTTCAAAAATACCGGTATCAATAGTTTTTGAATTGAAAATAAAATTGCCTAAGTTATAAATAATAGGAACATCTTTATAAAAATCTATTCCTTGTAAAACGTGAGCGTGTGCGCCAACTACTGCATCGGCGCCGGCATCAATAAACTTTGAACCCATTTCATATAAACCTTCTTCGGTTTTATGAGAACTTTCTGCACCCCAATGTAAATAAGCAATATTATAATCAGTTTGCATTTCGGCAGTTTTTAAAACCTCAATGTATTTTTCGGGGTTATATGTCCTTAATACGCCTGAAGAAGTTTCGGTGGCTTCAGGTGTAAGAATGTTTTTTTCGGCTCTTGTAGCGGCAGAAAAAGCGTATTTTCTACCGTTGACAATAAAGTATACAGGTTTAGATGCTTCTTCAATATTCTCACCTGCGCCAATATATGGTAAATTAGCATCTTTTAAGGTTTTTAATGTATCGGAAAATGCATCAGGTCCGTAATCATAGGCGTGATTATTAGCAAGTGAAACAATATCAGCGCCGATTTCTTTCATTAAGTTTACTCTTTCTGGTTTTGCGCGGAAAGTATACATTTTACCCTTTATAGGTTCGCCTCTATCACTATAAGTAAACTCGTTATTTGCAAGAAAAATATCGGCATTTTTGAGTAGTGAAACCGTATCTTCAGATAATACACCTAAAACACCTTTATTTTTGCTATCAATCTTCGGTGCGATTTGCCAGTTATCAGCAAAAGATATATCACCAACAATACGAATAGTAGTATCTTTAGAAGTTGAATTTATAACATAAATATCACTTCTAAAATTCGGGCTATCCTTATCAAGCGCACCCGAAAACATATCGTAAAGAACGGTTGCAGTATTACCGGTTAAATCATACCAATCTTCATTAGTAAGAACACTATTTTTCAAAGCATCATTAAGTTTAAATAAAATTTCATAACCAAATTCTT
>JAZNCS010000052.1:0-21488 GCA_045587685.1 Acutalibacteraceae bacterium | reverse complement strand
CCTCTTGAATTAAATATTGCTATTCTATTATCTGTTTTATCATTTTCGCGATTGAAAACAACTAAATTTGCATTTGAAGCGCTTCTAAACATTGAAACACTATAATCGTTAGAGTACTTTTTAAGTTTATAATTCGACCACTTAATATACTCAAAACCGTTTGAAGTTAAAAGAGATATTCCGCCCGAATTATAAGTATCAAGCGCATAAATAAGTGTTCCACCATATTCTTTTGAAAATACCGCATCTGCCGAATCGAATTTAAGAATATTTAATTTTGAATCGTAGTGCCCTACTTCAGAAGTAAACGCCGAAACCGCAATTTTTTTACCATTAGGCGAAATCGCCAAGTTATTCACTGTACCTTCAGAAGAATACCATTCGTAAATCATTTTCTTGTTTTTACTATAAATGCTTACAGCCGAAGCATAATTATCCGAATCGGTTACAACGCCAAAAACTCCGCTATCAGAAATAGCCGCAGTAACAATCGGCTTTTTGGTAGTAAAAGAAAACTTTAACTCTTTTAAATCAAAAATCAAAACATCATTTCCGCCCTGGTTAAATACAAGCGCTCTTGTGCTCGATGATTTTAAAACAGGTTTTTCAAATCCGTGAACATAAGAAAACAACTCTTTACCCGAATTTGAATACGCAGTTATTTTAGTATCCGACAATACATAGTAATACGAACCTCTTGAAACCACATTTAAGGTATCACTGCTTTCTAATTCCACAGGATAACTTCCCGTTCCAAACAAAGAAAAAGCATTTTTAATATGTTCAAAAACACCTGCGGGTAATGCCGTTTGAAGCACAACAAAAAGCACCAAAACAATACCTACAAAACCGAGTAAAATTTTAGTTTTTCTTTGTTGTTCAAGTTTTTTACCCTTTACAACTCTAATATGGCTGCTTTTTCTAGTTTCGCGTTCATTTTCCATAACAGGTTCTTTTTTTGCAACTTTTGTTTTTTTAGGCGTTGGAGCCATACTAAATCTTGACCTGTGTTTTTTTCTATAATCAGGCATTTTTACACCACACTAATCTATTAGTAATAAACCTTATTCAAAAACAGTCCTTGCGGCGGTGCTGTAACACCCGCACGTGACCTATCTTTTGAATTTAATATACTTTTGATTTCTTCAACCTTTATTTTGCCTTGTGAAACATCTACCGCCGTTCCAACAGCTATTCTTACCATATTATATAAAAATCCGTTAGCGGTAATGCTAAAAATTATATTATCTCCTTTTCTTTCGACAAAACAGTCACTCACCGTACGAACTGTATCCTCAACCGTTCTTCCCGAAGAAGAAAAGGCATAAAAATCATAAGTCCCAATGATTTCTTTGCAAAAATCATTCATAAGTTTTTCATCAAGTTTTCGCTCTATTTGCCAAGCATAACGAAGCTCAAAAGGGTCCTTTTTATTGCTATTCAAAATATTATAAACATAAGTTTTACCTTTACAATCGTATCTTGCGTGAAAATCGTTAGGTACCAAAACACATTCGTTTACCGCAATATCACTCGGCAACAAAGAATTAAGTCCTCTTAAAAATGCAGATTCAGGAATATTATCCTCACAATCCAAATGGCAACAAAATTCTTTAGCGTGAACTCCTGCATCGGTGCGACTAGCCCCCACAACATCAGTTTTAACACCTAACAATTTTTCCAAAGAGGTATTAATCACTTCTTGTATCGTAATCGCGTTAGGTTGCACCTGCCAACCGTGATAATGAGTACCATCATATGAAATTTTTAAAAGAATTCTTTTCATAAGAACCATTCCTTTAAAAAATTAAATTTAAAACAACAATCAAACCACAAAATACTACTGAAACAATAGAAATGTAAAGGTCTATAACCTTAAATTTTAATTGTTTCATTCGGGTTTTTCCTTCACCGCCGTTATAGCAACGGCATTCCATTGCTTCCGCTAATTCATAAGCTCGTCTTACCGAAGATATTAAAAGTGGAATTAAAATTGGTATTAACGCCTTTACCCTTTGCTTTAAATTACCGTTTTCCAAATCCGCTCCCCTTGCTTTTTGAGCGTTCATTATCTTTTCGGCTTCTTCAACAAGGGTTGGAATAAACCTCAATGCAATAGTCATCATCATAGCTAAAGTATGCACTGCGCTCTTTAATCCGATAAACTTTAACGGGCTTAACAACTGTTCAATCCCATCAGTAAGGTCATTAGGTGTTGTAGTATAAGTCAAGGCGGAACTTAAAAAGATAAGCAAAACTATTCTAAGCGCCATAAAGAACGCCCTATACACACCCGCAGTAGTAAGTGTGATTTTCCACACTTCAAAAATAACCGTACCGCCATCACTATAAAACATATTTATAAGTGCGGTAAAAATTAAAACAGGTAAAATACTTTTTAAATTTTTAAAGTATTTCTTTAACGGCACCTTTGTAATGATTAAACACAAGAATACAAATACCGCCGAAGTTAACAACGAAAAAGTATTTGAAGAAATGAAAATAAAAACAATAAGTATTATTAAAAGTAATAATTTTAAACGAGGGTCTGCACGGTGGATTACCGAATTCGAACCGTGGTACTGACCAAAGGTTATGTCCTTAAGCATTACCGCTACCCCCTTTAATTGTTTTTAAAACCTCAACCGCTCTTTCAACGGTAAAAACATCTTGGGGTACATCAATTCCCTTTTCTTTTAAAGCGTAAAAAACCTTTGTAACAATAGGTACATTAAGACCTATTGAGGTTAACATTTCGCCGTTTTTGAAGATATTTTCAGTTTTATCAAAAGCTACAAGTTCACCCTTTGAAAGAACAATTAACTTATCCGCCAACTGCGCCATATCTTCCATGCTGTGCGAAATAATCAAAACAGTCGCACCCGTAGCTTTTCTATAATCATTAATAATTTTAATAATGTCTTCTCTACCCTTTGGGTCAAGACCCGCCGTTGGCTCATCAAAAACAATAACTTCGGGTTTCATTGCCATTACACCCGCAATAGCAACACGGCGTTTTTCACCGCCCGACAAATCAAACGGTGACTTTTCTAAAAATTCCGGCTTAATACCTATAATTTCACAGGTTTCAAGCACTCTTTTTTTAAGTTCATCGCCTTTAAGGCCCATATTTTTAGGTCCAAAAGCAATGTCCAAAAAAACTGTTTCTTCAAACAACTGATATTCGGGATATTGGAACACAAGACCTACCCGAGACCTTATTTTAGAGATTTCTTTAGGGTTTTCCCATATATTTTTACCATCTAAAAAAACTTCGCCCTCGGTTGGTTTTAAAAGAGCATTAAGGTGCTGAACCAATGTAGATTTACCTGACCCCGTATGCCCAATAATTCCTATAATTTCACCCTTTTCAATTTTGAAAGAAACATTTCTAACCGCATCATTTATAAAAGAAGCATCTTCGCTATAAGTATGAGTTAGATTTTTAACCTCTAAAATTGACAATTATTTTTCCTCCAAATGAAACGCAATTTGACTTGCTGTTTCTTCTATAGAAATAACATCGGTTTCTACCGAAAATCCGCTTTCTTTAAGCATATATAAAAGTTCAGTAGTTTGCGGAACGGTAAGACCGACACTTTTTAACTGTTTAACATTTTTAAAAATTTCTTTTGGAACTGAATCCGCAATGATTTGACCGTCGTTCATAACTATAACTCTATCAGCATTTTCAGCCTCTTCCATATAATGAGTTATAAGAACTACAGTAATACCCTTTTCTCTATTAAGTTTTAAAACAGTTTCAATAATTTCTGCTCTGCCTTTAGGGTCTAACATAGCGGTAGGCTCATCTAAAACAAGACAATCGGGTTCCATTGCAATCATTCCGGCAATAGCAATTCTTTGCTTTTGTCCGCCCGAAAGCTTATGCGGTGTAGAAGAAGCAAATTCATACATTCCTACCGCTTTTAAAGCGTTGTCTACCCTTTCGCGTAGCACTTTAGGGTCTAACCCTAAATTTTCAGGTCCAAAAGCAACATCCTCTTCAACAATAGAAGCAATCAGTTGATTATCAGGGTTTTGGAATACCATACCGACTTTGCGTTTAACAAGGAGTTCGGTTTCTTCGTCCTTAGTATTAATCCCCTCAACAAAAACATCACCAAATGTTGGTTTATATAAACCGTTCATCATTTTTGCCAAGGTAGATTTACCCGAACCGTTATGGCCTAAAATAACCGTAAAACTTCCCTTTTTAATGCCAAGAGTAACATTATTTACCGCCGTATGAAGTTTTTCTTCATCGGTGTATTGATATGTTACATTTTTAATTTCAATAATATTTTCCATTTACTTTGTCCAAACTGTTGTATTACCGCAAGGCATACTAATTCCTTTTGCGGTTATAGGCAGACCTATTTCATCGGTATAAACCTCACCGCTGCGACCTTTAACAACATACTGTTTTACCATATAGTTTAATATTGTAGGCGAAAGTCCGCCTGTGTACGAATTAAGGAAGAAGAACACCGCATCATCGGATAAAAGTTTACCGGTTTCGGTAAGCAATTCAGTTAATTGTTGTTCTAACTTCCAAACTTCACCATTTGGACCTCTACCATAAGAAGGTGGGTCCATAATAATTGCGTCATATTTATTTCCGCGGCGTATTTCGCGCTTAACAAATTTAAGGCAATCATCAACAAGCCAACGAACATTACCGTCAGCAAGACTGGAAGCCGCGGCATTTTCTTTTGCCCATTGAACCATACCTTTTGAAGCATCAACGTGGGTAACCTTTGCCCCCGCCGAAAGACAAGCAACTGTAGCGCCACCGGTATAAGCAAATAAATTAAGTACCGAAATCTCGCGATTTTCTTTTTCTATTAGTTTTTTCGCCAAACTCCAGTTGACCGCTTGTTCGGGGAAAAGACCTGTATGTTTAAAGCCCATAGGTTTTAACCTAAAGGTTAAATCCTCGTATTTAATACTCCAAACATCAGGCACTTTTGAAAGGCGTTCCCAATATCCACCGCCGCTGTTTGAACGGTGGTAAATAGCGTTAGCATTAAACCAACGCTTGTCCTCTCTTTTTCCCGACCAAATAACTTGAGGGTCGGGACGGATTAATATAATATCCCCCCAACGTTCAAGTCTTTCACCTGAATCGGCATCTATAAGTTCATAGTCCTTAAAGCCTTCGACAGTTCTCATTTAAGCTTTTCCTTCAATAACTTCGGCTACTTGTTTGCCAAGTTTTTTAATTTGTGCAATATCTTCGCCTTCAAGCATAATACGAATAAGTGGTTCAGTACCGGAAGCGCGAACAAGAATTCTACCGCTATCGCCTAAAGTTTTCTTTACATTTTCAATAGCATCAACAATATCTTTATCAGTATCAAGTTTAGCCTTTAATTCGTTTGGCGCTTTAATGTTTATAAGGGTTTGAGGAAGTACATTCATTACCGATGCAACATCACTTGCATTCTTGCCACTTGCCTTAACGATAGCCGCTAACATTGCACCTGAAAGTTGACCGTCACCTGTAGTAGCATGTTTTCTGAAAATAATATGACCTGATTGTTCACCACCGATTTGATAGTCATTCTTAACCATTTCTTCAAGTACATAACGGTCGCCAACCTTTGTTTCCTTAACATTAACACCGTTATCTCTTGCAAAATGTTTGAAACCTAAATTGGTCATAACAGTTACAACAGCAGTATCATCATTTAATATGCCTTTTTCTTTCATGTCAAGCGCAAAAATAGCAATCATCTTATCGCCATCGATAAGTTTGCCGTTTTCATCAACTGCTAAACAACGATCAGAGTCACCGTCAAACGCTAAACCTAAATCAACGTGATGACCGTTTACATAGTCAAACAAATCTTCCATATGTGTTGAGCCACAACCTGCGTTTATATTAACGCCATTTGGTGTAGCGTGCATAATGTGAATATCAGCACCGAGTTTTTTGAAAAGTTTTTGGGCTGTATAAGAAGCAGAACCGTTAGCACAGTCTATTGCAATTTTCATTCCGCTTAAATCTGCATTAACTGACTCAACAATATGGTCAATATACAAATCAACATAGTCATAACGCAAGAATACGCTACCAACATCACCGCCTGTAGGATATTCGATAGGACTCATATCATCAAGTACCAATGCTTCAATTTTTTCTTCTAAAGCATCAGGTAATTTAAAACCGTTACCATCAAAAATTTTAATACCATTAAATTCGCAAGGATTGTGTGAAGCAGAAATCATAATACCAGCATCTGCTTCCTTTTCTTTTACAAGATAAGCAATAGCCGGTGTTGGCACAAAACCTACAAGCACAACATCCGCTCCAACAGAGCAAAGACCTGCCGCTAAAGCCATTTCAAGCATATTTGAAGAAACACGGGTATCTTTACCAATTATAACCTTTGGCTTTTCGGTTGTTTTTTCGGTTAAAACATACGCCGCCGCTCTACCAATGTTAGTTGCGAGTTCAACAGTTAATTCACTATTTGCAATACCTCTTGCACCGTCAGTTCCAAATAATCTTCCCATAATAATTCTCCTTTTTAAATTAAAAAATTGTTTGTTGTTTCATATTTGAATTAGCCTCAATACCAAGATGGTCATAAGCTAATTTTGTAACACATCTACCTCGTGCGGTTCTTGTTAAAAATCCTATTTGCATAAGATATGGCTCGTATACATCTTCGATAGTTACCGCTTCTTCACCTAAAGCCGCCGCTAACGTATCAAGCCCTACTGGACCGCCCGAATAATTTGTAATAATCGTTGTTAACATTTTTCTATCGAAATCATCAAGCCCTAACTCATCAATTTCAAATCTTGAAAGAGCCGAACGGGCTACTTGTTCGGTAATAACACCATCGAATTCAACTTGAGCAATATCACGCACTCTTCTTAAAAGTCGGTTTGCAATACGCGGTGTTCCTCTTGAACGTGAGGCAATTTCTAAAGCACCATCATTTTCAATTTCAATACCTAAAATCCCTGCCGAACGGGTTACAATTTGCGCTAACTGTTCGGGCGTGTATAACTCAAGTCTTAAAAGTACACCAAATCTATCACGAAGCGGTGCAGTCAACTGTCCCGAACGGGTTGTAGCACCAACAAGTGTAAAATGTGGTACATCAAGTCTAATCGAACGCGCCGATGGTCCTTTACCCAATATAATATCAAGCGAAAAGTCTTCCATAGCAGGATAAAGTATTTCTTCAACATTACGCGGCAAACGATGTATTTCATCAATAAACAAAACATCGCCTTCGTTAAGTGAGGTTAAAATTGCTACCAAGTCGCCTTGTTTTTCAATAGCAGGACCGGAAGTCACCCTTAAGTTTACTCCCATCTCTCTTGCAATTATTCCCGACAAGGTTGTCTTACCAAGACCGGGAGGTCCATACAATAACACGTGGTCAAGCGTTTCTTTTCTTTGTAACGCCGCAGTAATATAAATTCTTAAATTTTCTTTAACCTTATCTTGCCCAATATATTCGCACAACTGTTTAGGGCGAAGCGTTACCTCTCCGTCATCTTCAAATGTGCAATAATCAGGCGAGACTATTCGGTTTTCAAAATCCATTTCTTGTTCAATCATTATTTATATCCCCCTTGCGAGAGTTTTAAGTGCCATTTTTATCAGTTCTTCGGTAGAAAGGGTTTGGTCTAACTTTCCAACCGCCAACGAAGCTTCACTTTGAGAGTAACCAAGGCTTACAAGCGCCGCAACCGCTTCTTTAGAATTTGAATTAACAGTAGCATTTCCTACCGCCTTAATTTCAAGTGTATCCGAAGAAGAAAGACTGCCAACCTTGTCCTTTAATTCAAGAACAATTCTTTGCGCCAACTTTATACCAACACCCGAAGCCGCAGTCAAAGCTTTTGGGTCGTTACTTGCTATATAAAGTGTCAACTGTGAAGCAGTGAATTGAGAAAGCAACGCAATACCAATTTTAGCACCAACGCCATTAACCGAAGTTATAAGTTTAAAAGCATCTAACTCTTCGGCTTCTAAAAATCCGTATAAGTCCATTGCATCTTCCCTTACAACCATATAAGTATGCAAAAATACTTCTTCATTTTTTTGAGGTAAATTGTAAAGTGTGTTTTTAGTTATAAAACACTTAAAACCTACTCCCCCACATTCAACTACCGCACAAGCATTATCTGAATATATGAGTTTTCCTCTTAACGATGCTATCATTTTTCTATCTCCTTAATATCGAATCGGAATAATGACCGTGGCAAACCGCTAACGCCAACGCATCGGCAGTATCATCAGGTTTTGGTATTTTTTGCAATTCGAGTAAACTCTTAACCATTTCCATAACCTGTCTTTTTTCGGCTCTGCCGTATCCCGTAACCGCTTGTTTTACCTGAAGCGGTGTATACTCATTAACCTTAACGCCTTTTTGTGTGGCAGCCAAAAGTATTACCCCTCGCGCTTGTGCCACATCAATAGCCGTTGTTGAGTTTGTATTAAAAAACAACTTTTCTATTGAAAGTTCATCGGGTTTGTATTTATCAATAATTGCGCAAAAATCTTGGTAAATATCCTCAAGCCTTTTTTCAAAAGGAGTGTGTGCAGAAGTTGTGACCGCGCCATATCCCACTACTGAAAAGCGGTTTTTGTTATAGTCTACAACGCCATAACCAACAATTGCATAGCCAGGGTCAATACCCAATATGCGCATACAAACACTCCTCCCAATTATAATTCATATTATTATATCATAATATTATAAATTCGGCAACAATTTTTTTATCTTATTTGCAAAATACCAAAAAATGAAAAAAGCGAGGAAAAACGAGGAAAAACGAGTAAAAGTGAGGAAAACAAAGTTTGTATAAAATTTGTTTGGAAATTTCACGGAAACTGTAGAAAAAACGCAAAATTTACTTGACTTTTTGGCGTATATAATATATAGTTTCATATGAAGTTGCTTATATTTTTTGTCCCTTTTTTACGGTGGAATCTGGAGCAAACTTATTATTTCATTTATTGGGGGATGTTTTTGTGGAAAAAGAAAACATAATTGAACTTAAAAATATATCAGTTTCATTCGATGATGAACTAATTTTAGATAACTTGAATCTGGATATTAAAGACAAAGAGTTTATAACCTTTTTAGGCCCTTCGGGTTGCGGTAAAACAACTACACTACGCTTGATTGCGGGTTTTTTAGAACCTGATTCAGGCGATGTTTTATTTGAAAATAAAATAATAAATAAAGTTCCCGCTTATAAACGCCAAGTTAATACCATTTTCCAACGCTATGCTTTATTTCCACACTTGAACGTTTATGAAAATATTGCATTTGGTTTAAGAATTAAAAAACTTCCCGAGAAGGAAATTGACGCAAAGGTTAAAGAAATGTTGCAACTTGTAAACCTTGTCGGTCTTGAAAAGCGCAATATTGATACCCTTTCAGGTGGTCAGCAACAACGTGTTGCGATTGCTCGTGCTATTGCAAACAGACCTAAAGTTTTGTTACTTGACGAACCTCTTGCTGCGTTAGACCTTAAACTTCGCAAAGATATGCAAAAAGAACTAAAAAAAATTCAACAACAACTTGGTATTACTTTTATTTTTGTAACCCACGACCAAGAAGAAGCATTAACTATGTCTGACCGTGTTGTTGTTATGGACTCAGGTAAAGTACAACAAGTAGGTACTCCTCAAGATATTTATAACGAACCTAAAAACGCCTTTGTTGCTGATTTTATTGGCGAATCAAATATTGTTGACGGAGTAATGCTCGAAGACTTTAAGGTTGAGTTTTCCGGCCAAGTTTTTGAATGTTTAGACAAAGGTTTCGACAAAAACGAGGCTATTGACGTTGTTGTACGCCCCGAAGATGTTGATATTGTTCCTGTTGACAAAGGTATGCTAACAGGTGTTGTAACATCGGTTTCATTCCTTGGTGTTCATTATGAAATTATTGTTGATATCGGCGGTTTTAAATGGATGATTCAAACTACCGATGAACATTTTGTTGATGATAAAGTAGGTCTATTTATTGAACCTGACGCTATTCACATTATGAAGAAGAGCGAATATTCAGGTCTCTACGGCGACTATTCAAGTTATAGTGAAGAAATTGACCACCTTTCTGATGTAGAGGAGGGTGAGAATTGAAGAAAAAATCTTTTGGTAACAAATTAATTGCTTGTCCTTATATTGTTTGGTCGGTAATTTTTATTATTGTTCCTTTTGCTATGCTTTTATATTTTGCTTTAACCGATGCAAACGGTGTTTTTACACTTGCAAATTTAGCAAGTTTAGGTAGATATAAAAAAGCTTTTGGAATTTCAATTCTTTACGCTGCTATATCAACCGTTATTACATTAGCGTTGGCCTACCCTATGGCTTACTTTATGACAAAATTAAAGCCTTCTTCCCAACGAATGATAATGCTTATTGTAATGCTTCCTATGTGGACTAACTTCCTTATTCGTACATATTCTTGGATTACAATTTTAGCAAACACAGGTATTATAAATACAGTTTTAGGTAAATTAGGTCTCGGTCCTGTAAAACTTATAAACACACCCGGCGCTGTGATTTTGGGTATTGTTTACGACTTTATCCCCTATATGATTTTACCTATTTACTCGGTTATGTCTAAAATTGATAAGTCATTACTTGAAGCTTCGGAAGATTTGGGCTCAAACTCATTCAACAAATTTAAAAAGGTTATTTTACCTTTAAGTCGCCCAGGTATTATTTCGGGAATTACTATGGTTTTTGTTCCAAGCGTAAGTACATTTTACATTTCACAAAAATTAGGCGGTAATAAGACAATGTTTGTCGGTGATGTTATTGAATTTTTCTTTAATATCGGCCCTGAATATTACAACGTAGCCTCTGCGATTTCATTAGTGCTTATGTTACTAATTTTAATTAGTTTATTTATTATGAATCGTTTCTCAGATGGCGAAGATGAGGGGGTTATTATATGAAATTCCTCTCTAAATTTTACATTGGTTTAATTCTTTTCTTCCTTTATGCGCCACTTCTTGTAATGGTTGTTTATTCATTTAACTCTTCAAGCAGTGTGTGGGTATTTGAAGGTTTTTCTACCGAATGGTATTTAGGTATTCTTTCGGATACTACAATGCTTAACGCGTTAGAACACACCTTAATAATTGCTGTACTTTCGGCACTTATTTCAACAGTTTTAGGCACTGCAGCGGCTGTTGGTATACTTGATTTTAGAAAAAAGTTTTCACAAAAAATTGTTTTATCAGTTACAAACATTCCTATGATGAACGCGGATATCGTTACCGGTATCTCACTAATGCTTTTATTTATTTTCTTTGGAAATCTTTTTAAATTAGCCGAATCTTTAGGCTTTTTTACGGTGCTTATTGCTCACATAACATTTAATTTACCTTATGTTATACTTTCGGTAATGCCAAAATTAAAGCAAACCGATGCTAATTTGCAAGAGGCGGCTTTAGACCTTGGCTGTACCCCGTTTCAAGCATTTTTCAAGGTTATTTTGCCATCAATTTCAACCGGTATTGCAACAGGTATGATAATGGCTTTTACCTTATCGCTTGATGACTTTGTAATAAGTTATTTCACCTGTGGACATTATCAAACTTTGCCGATTATAATTTACAATATGACAAAAAAATCGGTAACACCTGATACATATGCCCTTTCAACCCTTATTTTTATTGCGGTTTTCGTGCTTTTGATTTTCTATAATATACTTCAAAGCAAAACCGAAAAAAACCGCACCGCAACTAAAGGGAGGGTGTAATATGAAGAAAATACTTTGTTTAGTTATTTGTTTTATATTATGTTTTTCTCTTTGTGGCTGTGAAATAGGTTATAAATATTTCGACATTGAACTCCGCGCTAAATATTCAAAAGATTTAGCAGGTACTACCATTACCGTTTATAACTGGGGTGAATATATTTCAGATGGTAGCGATGATATGCTTGATGTCAACCGCGAATTTGAAAGAATAACAGGTATTAAAGTTAATTACCTCACCTTTGAAAGCAACGAAACTATGTATTCCCAACTCAAAAGCGGCGGTGTTAATTACGATATAATAATCCCATCAGATTATATGATTGAGCGCCTTATTGAAGAAAAAGAACTTAAAAAACTCGATTTATCAAAAATTACTAACTACGATTTAATTGATGAAAAATATAAAAATGTTTTCTTTGATAAGGAAAACAACTACTCTGTTCCATACAGCGTAGGAATGGTTGGAATTATTTATAACAAAAAGCACACCGGAAGCGATATTGAACATTCTTGGAATGTGTTGTGGGATAAAAAATATAAAGATATGGTGTTAAACTTTAACAACCCACGTGATGGATTTATGACTGCGCAAATGTTGTTAGGCAAAGACCTTAACTCCACCAATAAAAAGGATTGGGATGAAGCTGCCGAACTTCTTAAAAAAGGCAAAAACAACCTTCAGTCTTATGTAATGGATGAAGTTTACGGCAAAATGGAAACGGGCGAAGCTTCAATTTCCCCGTATTATGCAGGTGATTTTCTAACAATGAAAGAAGTTAACCCAGACCTTGAGTTCTTTTATCCAAAAGAAGGCACCAATATTTTTATGGACTCTATTTGCATACCTAAAACCGCTAAAAATTACGAAGCGGCACTTATGTATATAAACTTCCTTTTAGAGCCGCAAATTGCTACTGCAAACGCTGAATATATAGGTTATGCATCGCCTAATACTGCAGTAGTTAACAACCCCGATTATTACTACTACAAAAACGAAATTCTTTATCCTAAGGATGAGGATATGCCAAAGGTTCAGTACTATCACAACATTTCTAAAGAACTTAGAATGTACTATGAAATGCTTTGGTGCGATGTGAAACTATATTAAAGAGAAATGGAGAGCACTTCTTTACGAAGAGCTCTCCATTTTAAATTTATCCTTTTTTAAAGTTCTAAATTTACTTTTTTATTTGAAAATGCATACGGGCGATACTTAACACCTGCCGTATCAAACATACGCTTTGAAGCGATAACGCTATCAGAATCGGCATATTTATCCGCCATATAGACAACCTCTTTAATACCCGACTGAATAATTGCTTTTGCGCACTCATTACAAGGGAAAAGTGTTGTATAAACTGTGCAACCGCGAACATTTCCTCTATCACAATTAAGTATTGCGTTAAGTTCAGCGTGACAAACATATAAATATTTAGAATTCAAAGCGGATTCTTCTCTACCCCAAGGGAATTCATCATCACTACAATGCGCCGGCATACCGTTGTATCCCATAGATAAAATACGCTTTTCTTGGTTCACAATACAAGCGCCAACCTGTGTTGAAGGGTCCTTACTTCTCATTGAAGAAAGCAAGGCAATCCCCATAAAATATTCATCCCAACTTAAATAATCTTGTCTTTTCAATTTATACACCTACCATACATTTATTTAGAATTTCCAAAATTTCACTTGGTTTATTTACTAAATATTTTGCGCCGCACTTTAAAAGTTCTTCGCTTTCTCTAAAGCCCCAAAGCACGCCAACAGGCAAACAACCGGCATTTACAGCGGTTTCCATATCCATTCCCGAATCACCAACAAAGATACATTCTTGTGGCTCTACGCCAATAGATTTTATTATTTCTAAAGTTAAATCGGGGTTAGGTTTTGCCTTGAAGCCTTCCCTTTTTCCCGTAAAAGCATTAAATTTAATTTCAAAAAGATTTTTAATAATTTCTACAGTCATTTCGTTTGATTTATTAGAAACAACACAAAGTTTGTATCCCTTCTCTTTCAAACTACAAAGAAGTTCTAAAATACCATCATAAAGCACTGTTTTATCACAATAATGCTGCTTATAGTGAAAAAGAAACTCTTCTAAAACGGCGTTTATTGTATCTTCTGTGCGGTTTTCAAGCGGCAACGCCCTTTCAATAAGTTTAGGCATACCATCACCTACAAAGTATTTAAAGACTTCAGTTTCGTGAGTAGGAAAGCCAAATTTATTTAAAGCGTGATTTGTACTTGCAGCCAAATCAAACAAAGAATTTATTAAAGTACCATCTAAATCAAAAACAACTGCCTTTATCATTAAAAACACCTATGTAAAAAACTTTCCGTAATACAAAAATCCCCCGTTCAAAAAGAACAGGGTTTATTTGTGTAAATTTTAACTTATATTGCTCTGGTAACCTTACCTGAACGTAAGCAACGGGTGCAAACATTGATACGACGGGGAGTGCCGTTAACGATTGCCTTTACCTTCTTAACATTTGGTTTCCAAGTTCTGTTTGAACGTCTATGTGAGTGAGAAACTTGAATTCCGAAAGCAATTTCTTTACTGCAGATATCACATTTAGCCATGGTCTGCACCTCCTTCTTAATTGCCGACATATTAAGCCGACCACAATAGCAAAATATATGATAACACAAACTAACTAAAAAATCAAGTATTTTTTGTCTTATTATGTAATTTGTTTAATGTTCGCTTCTTGAAGGGCGCATCATTAAATCCCTTACAACTGTATTTACTGCCTTTTCTTCATATAAAACACTATAACATTCGTTAATTATAGGTAATTCTATATTATACTTTTTAGCCAAATCATGCGCCATTTCAGCCGCATAATAACCTTCAACAGTGCCAACTTCTTCTAAAGCTGTAGCAACCGATGTACCCTTACCAACTTTATAGCCAAAACGGTTGTTTCGGCTATGTTTTGAAGTACAAGTAACTACCAAGTCGCCAATACCTGTAAGTCCCGCAAAAGTATATTCCTTAGCACCCATACAAGCACCAAGGCGCGACATTTCAGCAAGACCTCTTGTAATTAAAGCCGCTTTAGAGTTATCCCCTAACTCTAAACCATCGCAAAAACCTGCTGCAATAGCAATAACGTTTTTAAGCGCACCGCCAAGTTCAACACCTATAAGGTCGGTCGAAGTATAAACACGCAAATTTTCATTTGACATTATATCTTGAACAACCTGTGCTGCTGGTAAAGATTTAGAAGCCGCAACAATAGAAGTTGGAATATTACGGGCTACCTCTTCCGCGTGTGAAGGACCCGAAAAAGCAACCACTACAGCTTCGGGTATTTCATCATTTATAACTTGAGAAAGCGTTTTTAAACTTCCCTTTTCAAGACCTTTTGAAACATTTACAACAATACCAAAATCATTGTATTTTGAAAGTGAAGCCGCAACATTTCTAACTGCTGTAGAAGGTGTCGCAATAATAGTAATGGTATCACCCTCAACAACCGACATATCACTTGTTATTACAATATCTTCGGGCAAATAAACGCCTTTTAAAAGTTTTTCGTTTGTACGGGTGGTACGAAGTAAATTAACCTCTTCTTCAAAAGGAGACCAAATATTAACTTGGTTGCCTTTATTGTAGGCCGAAATAGCCAAAGCCATTCCCCAGCCTCCTGCGCCTAAAACAGTAATTTTAGCCATTATTTTTACCACCCTTTCCGATTTTTGATTCGGTGCCGTTTAATAAACGCTTAATATTTGTGCTATGCTTTAATATTACAATACTTCCCATTACTATAATAAAGAAAGCCTGTACATAAAGCGAAGCGTAATAGTCATAAAGCCATATTGAAAGAGTAACAACTGTAACGGTTGCAACTAATGATGCTAAAGAAACATATTTTGAAACAAGTGTTACTAAAGCAAAAACCGCCAAGCCGATTACTATTGCAGGCCAGCAACAAACCGCAAAAATACCAACACTTGTTGCAACGCCTTTGCCACCTTTAAACTGATAATATATTGGGAAAACATGTCCCAACATACAAGCAGTGCCACAAGCATAAGCACCGTAAATAGCCATAGCCCAAGTAGTGTAGTGAGATAAATAACCAAACATTAAATATCCCATATATGAAGCGACAAAGCCTTTTAACGCATCACAAATAAATGTAAGTACCCCAGGCAAAACCCCCGCATTACGCAATACATTAGTAGCTCCTGCGTTACCGCTTCCCAATTCTCTTACATCTTTTTTAAGAAAGACTTTTGCAAAAATAACCGCAAAATTTATACTTCCTATTAAATAAGCAGCTATAACTGTTAAAATAGCAGATATAATCACTATTTTTCGCCCCTTTCACGAATAACAAATCTTACAGGCGTTCCTTCGAGACCAAATGTACTACGGATTTGATTTTCAAGATAACGTTGGTAAGAAAAATGGAACAATTCTGCATTATTGCAAAAACAGACAAATGTTGGTGGCTTTGTAGAAGCCTGTGTCATATAATAAATTTTGAGTCGCTTACCCTTATCAGAAGGTGGTTGAACACGCGCTGTAGCATCTGCCAAAATATCATTAAGTTTACCTGTTGAAATACGCATTGTATTTTGTTCACTTACATATTTCACAAGTTCGAACAAACGGTCAACCCTCTGCCCTGTTTTAGCTGAAATGAAAATTATAGGCGCATAAGGCATAAATGAAAAATCGTTCATAAGTTTTTTGCGGTAATTATCCATAGTTTTACCATCTTTATCAACAATATCCCATTTGTTTACAGCAATAATACAAGCCTTACCTTGTTCTAAAGCCAAACCTGCAACCTTTGAATCCTGTTCGGTAAAACCGTCCGCGCCATCAATCATAATAACGCAAACATCGGCTCTTTCAATAGCCATTTTGGCACGAAGAACACTGTATTTTTCAATTTTTTCTTCAACCTTACTCTTACGGCGAAGACCCGCTGTATCAATAAAGTTGTATTTAATGCCATCTTTTTCAATTCGAGTATCAATAGCATCGCGAGTAGTACCCGCAATATTTGAAACTATAGAGCGCTCCTCACCCGCAATTTGATTAATAAGCGAAGATTTACCTGCGTTTGGTTTGCCAATAATAGCAACATTTATAATTTCGTCATCTTCATCTTGGAATTCTTCTGCCGGAATATGCGCTATAACAGCATCAAGCAAATCACCTGTTCCGTGACCGTGAACCGAAGAAACGGCTATCGGATCACCAATCCCTAAGTTATAAAATTCGTAAAACTCCATTGGTGTATTACCAATATTATCACATTTGTTAACACAAAGAACAACAGGTTTTCCGCTTTTTTGAAGCATAGCGGCAACTTCACTATCAGATGCGGTTACGCCGCTTTTTAAATCGGTAACAAAAACTATAACCGAAGCGGTATCAATAGCAAGTTGCGCTTGTGAACGCATACTGCTTAAAATTATATCATCAGTCTTAGGTTCAATACCGCCTGTATCAACAAACAGCATTTTTCTGCCTAACCACTCACCATCACCATAAATACGGTCACGGGTAACACCTGGCGCATCATCAACTATAGAAAGTCTTTGACCAATAATTTTATTGAAAAGAGTGGATTTACCAACGTTTGGTCTGCCCACTATTGCAACAACAGGTTTTGCCATACTACACCTCTTTTTCTCCTAAAACAGCGTCAACTAATTCCCAACCATCAATTTCTACTACCCTAATCGGCACAGAAAGTTTTTGAGAGAGTTCCTCTAAAGTAATACTATCAAGGAACATATCCCCCTCATCGCGCAACATAACGCGCGGTATTAACAACTCATCGCCTAAATCCAATCCACTAATTTGGTCAATAATATCAGTAGCGGTTACAAGTCCTGCCACAGTTATAAGTTCACCAAAAAAGTTATTTTCAATAGCTAAAACACTACACTCTAAATTATCCCATTTATTACGCAATTTGTCAACTATTTCCGTAATAAGTGGGTATGCGGCTTTGCCCGTAACCATTGTTATTTTGCGCTTTTTATTAAGAATATAATCATTTTCACTTAAAGCATCGTTTACCTCTTTTAAAAGTAACGACCACATACCAACGCCATTATCAAGTTGCAAAAACTCGCCGTAATAGTCAGAACTTGGCATTTCTCTTTCGGCTAAAAGGTAAAATTCATCCGAAGCATAAACACGGCGCGAACCATACTTTTTAATACATTCTTCGCCAAAACGGTCAATAATATCTATTGTTTCGGCCGCTTTTTGCTTATCAAAAGGTTCAACCTCAGCCAAACCCTCGCGATATTTTGTAATTCCAACAGGAACCGCCGCAATACATTCCGCATTTTCAAGCGCTGTTAAATCTTTAAGCGTTCTTTCTAATTCTTCACCATCATTAAATCCTGGGCATAACACCATTTGACAATTTATTTTAATACCCGCTTCATTAAATCGGTCAATAATTGACAAAACATTACCAGCGTTTTTATTTTTCATCATTTTTACGCGTAATTCAGGGTTTGTTGTATGAACCGAAATATTTATTGGGCTTATATGCATTTTTATTATGCGCTCAACCTCGTGTTCGGTAATATTTGTCAAAGTAATATAATTACCGAATAAAAACGAAAGTCGCGAATCGTCATCCTTAAAATAAAGGCTTTCTCTCATACCTTTTGGTAATTGCTCAATAAAACAAAAAACACATTTATTTTTACAAGAGTGTTTTTTATCCATAAGATATGTTTCAAATTCAAGGCCTAATTCATCATACTCCTGCTTTTTAATTCTTGCAGTTTTAATTTTACCTTTTTGGTTTATAAAAGAAACCTTTAATTTTTCATTGTTTTGATAAAAACGGTAGTCAAGTACGTCCATTATATCGTTTTTATTTATAGAAAGAAGTGTATCACCACTTTTTATTCCCTTTTTTTCAGCGGGACTACCTTTTTTGACCGACTTAATAATAACCGACATATTAACCCTCCGTTTCAAAAAAATAGAGGGGGATAACTCCCCCTCCCCATTTACAAATTATTCAGCAACCTTTACAACTTCACGGCCGTCATATTGACCGCAAGCAGCGCAAAGTCTGTGTGGGCGCTTGTATTCGCCACAGTTTGAGCACTTAACTAAAGTAGGAGCGCTTAATTTCCAAACGTTATTTCTTCTTTTATCTCTTCTTGCTTTTGAATGTTTTCTCTTTGGTACTGCCATTTTCAGCACCTCCTTAAGTTGATTGATAAAAAATTTAATTATTAAGTAATTCTGCAAGTGCTGCAAGACGCGGGTCAATTTCCTTTTTAGGACAGCCGCATTCCCCTTCATTAAGGTTTTTGCCACACTTAGAACAAATTCCCTTACAATTTTCACTGCACAAATGCTTCATTGGAAGATTCATTATAACTTCCGTATAAAGAAGTTCTGCAACATCTAACTTCATATCAGGAACTAAAAGTATTGTATCACTTTCTTCCCCTTCAATAGAAGCCGCAAGGGATTTATTAATATTCACAAAATGCGTTGCTACGGTTGGTTGTCCGCAGCGGTCGCAACCAGCTTCAAACTCATAAGAGATTTGAGCCTCAAGCCTAACAAGACTTGCCTTGTTGGAAACAGTACCTTGAATAGTAACAGGTTTTTTGAGCGGAAATTCACCCATATACTCTACATCACTTAAATCCAACGCAAACTCCATCGGCAAAGAAGAATTTTCATTGACAAAAATCTTTTTTAAATCAATAATCATACTTCCACCTCTATCGTAACAAAGTATATTATATATATTTACTCGCCTTTTGTCAAGACATTATTTATAAAATTACATAAAAAATCGGGTAGCAAACGCTACCCGAAAAATTTAATAGTTTAGCAAACTTCTGCAATATCGAAAATCTTTTTGGGTAAATCTTCTTTATCAGCCGAAACTGTGAATAAAAATTCAACATCATCAATCTTGCCGAGTCTTTCAAAGAAAGCATAAAGTTCATCATAATCGCGTGTTCCGATACGCAAAGTAGCATCACCAAAAATGTGTGTAACATCGTGGTTGCCAGACTTAATACCAGCTAACATACTGTAATATTCGTTATAACCGGAAATACCGTAAGCATCAGCATCAATAAGACGCGCCTTATGTGTAAGAGAATAGGTTAAAGTATCACCTTTTTCAATGCAAACTACGTTGCCAAGGCTTGTGTTAGCAGCTTCGTTAACTAAGTCTACTAATTTTTTAGTTTTACCTGAACCTTTTCTTCCAATAATGATTTTAATCATTTATACCACTCCTTTTATATTCACTGCCTTACAGCAGTTAATTCCAAATTACTTTAATCTTGCTTCAAGTTCAGCCTTTTGAGCTTCGTAACCAGGCTTTCCTAAAAGCGCAAACATATTTTTCTTGTAACTTTCAACACCGGGTTGGTCAAATGGATTAACACCTAACATATAACCCGAAATAGCACAAGCTTTTTCAAAGAAATAAATAAGTCTTCCAAGATTATCTTCGTCAGCCTTGTCAACATTAATTACAAGGTTTGGTACGCCGCCATCATTGTGTGCTAAAACTGTACCCTCAAATGCTTTTTGGTTTACAAAAGACATTGTTTTACCTGCTAAGAAATTAAGACCATCGCCATTAGTCTCTTCGGTTTCAATTACAACATCTTTATCACTTTCATTAAAGGTAACAACAGTTTCAAACAAAATACGTGCGCCATCTTGAACATATTGACCCATAGAATGAAGGTCAGTAGAGAAGGTTACAGATGCCGGGAAAAGACCTTTATTATCTTTACCTTCACTCTCGCCGTAAAGTTGTTTAAACCATTCAGCCATCATAGTAAAGCGAGGTTCGTAACTTACAAGCAATTCAACCGCTTTACCTTTTCTATAGAAAGCGTTTCTAAGAGCTGCATACATATAGCAATCGTTTTTATACATATCAGCTACGTTATATTCTTCTGCTGCTTTTTGTGCACCTGCCATAATAGCATCAATATCAGCACCTGCAGCAGCGATTGGTAAAAGACCAACTGCAGTTAAAACAGAGAATCTACCACCAACATCATCAGGCACTACAAAACATTCATAACCTTTTTCATCAGCTAATTGTTTTAAAGTACCTCTTGCTTTATCGGTAGTGCAGTAAATACGCTTCGCAGCTTCTTGCTCACCGTATTTTTCTTCTAAAAGTTTGCGGAAAACTCTAAAAGCGATTGCAGGTTCGGTTGTTGTACCTGATTTTGAAATAATATTTACCGAAACGCGTTTGTTTTCGCAAATCTTTAGTAAATCGGAAAGATAAGAACCGCTTATATTATTACCTGCAAAATAAATTTCAGGAACGCCTTGTTTTAAGTTGTTATAAAAAGGTCCTTTCAAAAATTCAATAGCAGCACGAGCGCCTAAATAAGAACCGCCGATACCGATTACTATTAAAACATCAGTATCTTCCTTGATTTTTTGCGCAGCCGCTTTAATTCTTGTAAATTCTTCTTTATCATAATCAAAAGGAAGATTTACCCAACCTAAAAAATCGCTACCTAAACCATTTTTTTGAGCTACTGTATTATGAGCTGCTAAAACTTGAGTTTCTAAACCTTTAAGGTCATTTTCGCGAATATAGTCACTAGCATATGAAGAGTTGAATTTAATTGCCATTTGCTTTTCACCTTGTCACTTTTAATTTATTATATTATATAATATTTTAACATATTTTTCAAGAAAAAAAAGCAATATTCATA
>JAZNCS010000051.1:0-88875 GCA_045587685.1 Acutalibacteraceae bacterium | reverse complement strand
CACATCGCTCATATTAACCCATTCCGTTACAGAGGCTATTACTTTGATCGAGAAACCGGATTATACTATTTGGAATCCCGTTACTACGACCCTGAGGTTGGTAGGTTTATTAATGGGGATATGCCGGAGTTTGCAAAATTTACTCAAAATATTCTACAACACAATTTATATACATACTGTAAAAATAATCCCGTTAATGAAATAGATATTGCAGGTCAACTTACAGCACAATTAATTGCAAGAATTATATTAGGAATATTAATTGGTTTATTTTCACAATTAGTAATTGACCTCATTGGTTATTGGTTTTCCAAAGCCCTTAATAATCCAAAATCATTTTCTCCTTCTGCGGGAGATTATATTTCATCAGCATTTTCTTGGGCTATTACTTGTGTTTCGTTTAACAAACAAGTTGTTGAACTTTACGTGAATCTTATTCCCATCTTGATTAAACATGTTTATAGAGCATTTACTAAAAATTTTGATTGGATAGATTTAGCAATAGACTGTATTTATTATTTGATTTCTTTTCTAATTAGAAAAAAATTAAAGTGGTCTGAAAAAAACAAAATAAATAAGATTAAATCTAAATTCGGCACAGGTAATAAAGCAAAAAACAAAATTCGAATAGCTACAAAACGTGTTAATGTTAGATTTAATGTATTGGGTATAAAAGCAAATTTTGGATTAAATATTTCAAATTTTTTCACTTCAATTATTTATAATTATATCACAGCGAGAGTTTAAGTGTTTGGAAATAATCAATATAATTAAGGAGAAAATATATGAATCAACAATCTATAATAAAGTATGAGGAGCAGTTAACATCATACACAAAAATAGGAATAGCGATTATTATTATAGTTCTAATTGTTTTTGCGGTATTTGTTTTTATGTTTTTTAAAAATGGCGGTTTCAAAGACAAAGGTGTATTAATTTGTCTGACTTTATTATTAGCGATTGTCCCTATGGTATATATTACTTCTATTTTACCGTATCGCTTAGATATAAAACAACAAACCTATGAGAAATATCAAGGAAAATTTTATATAGAAGATTATTATTACGCAACAAGAAAGGGTACTTATATTCTTATTAGGCGTGACGGTGAAAATAATTCTGTTCGCTACAAAGCTCCTGCAAATTTAACTGGGATAGAGGTAAATACCACATATACTGGGGAATTTATAATAGCAAAGCATTCTAAAGTTCTTTTAGATATAACGATTGCATAGCACAACACAAGGGGACGATTAGCGTGAAACCAAAACGGTGGTCACACAGGTGACGGTTCTATGTGTTGTTCAAAATGGTTTATATTTCCTCTTTCTAAAACGGGGCGGTTGGTGTAAAAGCCAACCGCTTTTCCTATGTTTAATTTACTTTGATGCATTATAAATATGCTTATGATGAAGACGGAAATATCGTCCGATCGATTGACATCAGAGCCAAAAAAGAGTATAATTATACATATGAAGATGGTAGACTGATGCGTGCGGTTGAGAGTAATGTAACATTAAGCGATATTGGAAATGTAACCTCTAAAACGGTGCTTAATACAATTATCTATTCGTACGATTCAGAGGGTAAACTTGCTAAAAAGCGTATTATACCGGGACACAAGGGGACGGTTCTTATGTGTTAACTAACAAGTATACCTTTACAGGCTAATTTAATTTCTTTTTTTACGGGGCGGTTGGTGTAAAAACTAACCGCTTTTCCTATGTTTAATTTACTTTGATTTGCATTATAAATATGCTTATGACGGTGACGGAAATATTGTCCGATCGATTGACATCAGAGCCAAAAAAGAGTATAATTATACATATGAAGACGGTAGACTGATGCGTGCGGTAGAGAGCGATGTAACATTAAGCGACATGGGTAATGTGTGTTGATCTGTTTCATAAAACATGGGACGATAGGCGAAAGCTTACCGTCTTTTTCTTTTTTATAACCCATCTTTCAAAAAATTTAAAATGCAATAGCGGTCGGTGTAATACGACCGCTATTTTTTAATAAAAAAACAATATAAATTTTCACAAATTTTTAATTGTATTTTTATTTTGCAAATAACGACAAAAATTTCTTTTAAATGATGCTAACATAAAATATAAGACTAAAATAGATATTATACTGAATTTTTCATTCGACAATTAAGTTTATTATACTTGTATTTTCAATAAATTGTAGTTCTTTATTATTTTATTAGAAAGGAGGATAGTTCTGTGGGGACTGCTGAAAGAAGACTTAGAATAATGAAAACGCTTTGCAGAAAAAGATACGAAACTATGTCTAATTTATCAGAAGAATTTGGAGTTTCTATTAGAACTATCCGAAGAGATATTTACGAGCTGTCTTTTTTAATGCCATTGTATGTAAAAAGCGGTAGATATGAGGGTGGCGTATACGTAGACAAAGATTATACGATGGACAGGATGTATATGAGTACAGATGAGATAAATCTACTTATTAAAGTAAAAAGAATAACAACGGGCGAACTTTCTGAAAAAGAAAACGATTTGTTCAATTACATAATAAAATGTTATTCAAGACCGTTGGCAAAATAATTTTTAACACCGACAGTAGTTGTCAGGGTTAGTTTTTATAATATTTACACAGCCGAGAAAGGAGGGTGTCAATGGATATTGAGGTTATCATTGAAGGTCATGAACAGAGGATAAAAACTCTAGAACGTGATATGAGTGCTATGAAAGAGGTTCAGGCAGAAATTCGCTGTATGAATGAGACGCTTGTAACTCTTGCTAACGAATTAAAACATACAAAT
This sequence comes from Acutalibacteraceae bacterium, assembly GCA_045587685.1. GTDB lineage: Bacteria > Bacillota > Clostridia > Oscillospirales > Acutalibacteraceae > UBA737. The sequence goes on along the minus strand of JAZNCS010000051.1, from coordinate 86,087 downwards.
GAGCATCTGGCAAGGCACGAACGAAAGATTGATGAAATTGATTCTATACCAAAGTTACGAATGCAACAAATCATTACTGCAATTATTGCAGCTTTGGCAGGTGGTTTGATTTCAACAATTATCGGGATGATACTCGTTTGAGAAAGGAAAAGTTATGAATTATCAAGAATATATAAAAACAGAACTTTTGATTTTGATTCCGGTGTTATATTTTATCGGAATCGGCTTGAAGAAGAGCAAACTGCCTGATAAGTGGATTCCGTTAACATTAGGCTTGGTATCAATAGTTTTGTCGGCACTATGGGTAATTTCAACAACGGATATTTCGGGCATCAGTGAAATGGCTTATGCGTTTTTTACGGCTGTAACGCAGGGTGTACTTGTAGCGGGTGTTAGTGTATACGTTAATCAAATTTATTTACAATCAAGAAAGGAGGAATAGATGTGGATATTATTAAAGCTTATGCTGTAAAAAATCTTTGTTATATTGCTGCAAAGAAAATGAGACCGAAAGGGATTGTTGTACATTCCACAGGAGCGAATAATCCCAACTTAAAGCGTTATGTTGACTGCCCTGATAAAGTAGGGAGGAATACATACGGGAATCATTGGAATGTGCCAAAACCGGATGGTGTAAAAAAATGCGTTCACGCTTTTATAGGTTATGATAATAATAATATTGTTAGTGTTGCTGAAATTTTGCCGCTTGATATCTGCTGTTGGGGAGTTGGAAAAGGCAAGAAAGGTAGTTACAACACAAATCCTGCTTATATTCAATTTGAAATATGTGAGGATGGACTTAAGGATAAAACTTATTACGAAAAGGCATTTAATGTTGCTGCTGAATATTGTGCACAATTGTGTCGTAATTACAATATTAGCCTTGACAGTATTGTAGGTCATTGTGAAGCATATAAAAAAGGATATGGTAGTAATCACAGTGACCCTGAACATTGGATGAAGAAATTTGACGAAAATATGGATAAATTTAGAGAAAAGGTACGTCAGAAACTAAATGTGAATGAAGAAGAATCTACAAATACAAGCAATATTAGTGATAATTCTATTCGTGATGGTATGTTAGTTTCTATTTCAAGTGATGCGACATATTATAATGGCAAGATGATTCCTGATTGGGTCAAGTCGCAGAATTGGTATGTCAAAGGTCAACCTGTCGGTGATAGGGTAGTTATTGATAAGAATCAAGATGGTACAAATTCAATTTGCAGTGCAATAAGTTCAAGTTATCTTACGGAAATTACTAAAACGGAAACTTTTAAATGTGATTACAAAGTAAAGGTAACTGCAAATTCTTTGAATATTCGTGAAGGTGCAAGTACGTATACGGCTAAGGTTGGTTGTATTACAGATAATGGTGTTTATACTATTGTAGAAGAAAGTGTCGGAAAAGGTGCAACGCTTTGGGGTAAACTTAAGAGCGGAGTGGGTTGGATATCTCTGGATTATGTAAAGAAGATTTGATGTGTTTAGTTTATATCCTCTAAATAATATAATTTAATTATGAATAGCGTACAATGTATCCGTTGCAATACGGAATCCGCCAATATCACTAAAGCAACAGAATACAATATGCAAATTTATTTAGTAAATCGCAATTAACTGTAAAAATGGCGATGAAAATAGCTTTAAAATGTTGTTTTCATCGTCATTTTAAGTTTTGAATTAAGTTTTCTTGAAACTCATATAAAAGAACTTTTATATTTTTAACCAAAGAGTCGCGTTTCGCGGCTCTTAATTTTTAATAAGAGAGGTTAAAAATATGAAAGAAGTAAAAACATTGTATGATTTTAAGCACAATTTCTACTCTAAACTGTATGCTGCAATGGAGAAGAAAAATAAGACGCGCAAGGATTTAAGCACTGATTTGGGTAAAAATCCCGGGTACATCAGCCGCGTTATGTCGGGAAAAATAGAGCCTTCGTTTAGTATGATATTCTATATTGCCGAGGCACTTGGAATAGAGCCAAAAGACCTATTTTAAATTCTGGTGACCTGTCAGGTCATTTCGCACTTAGAAGTATTGACATACTTGAATAGGGGTGTTAAACTGACTATGTTACATTTGAAATAAAGCAGGAGTGTTTTTAAAAGATAACGAAAATTGCAATGTTCCGAGAGGGTTAATTGCGCTTGTTTGTTATGCTTGGCTCCTGTGTATAGGACAAAGGCAAAAGGACTGCAAGTGAGCACTTACCTTTCGGGGTAGGTGCTTTTTTGTTATCTTTTTGCCTTCTTTTTATGTTTTGTTCTCCGGCAAGTGACGGAAACAAGATAAGCGCATAAAGGAAGGTGGTTCAAAATGATTGTATTCGACACAGTAAGTTAGTTGCACCAATGCATTTTGGTGTCTTGGTGCCGAGTGCTACAGTCTGAGTTCTGCGACGGACTGAGAATCACTAGCAGAAAACCTTGAGGTTGGTTTTTAACTTTATCAGTCGATGCTCTAAGGCTGATTATCCGTATAACCGAAGAACTGGAAATATGGAATTAAAGAGCTATCACTGTTACGGCAACGGACAGGCTGATATATGAAAGATAGGCGACACATTTTAATCGACTTATTACGTTGCTCGGTTTTATGATTTCCGCAAAAAATCAGAACCCACTTTCACGCGGTGGTCCGAAATATGCTAGTAGGAAAAGTCGTGATATACAAAGCCTTTCACAAAGGCGATGTGAACTAAAAAGTGCGGATAGCAGAGCCGTTACGAAACGAGGATTGTTCGACTGCGACCTGCCTTCACTTATGGCAGTTTATTAACGAAAATAAGTGCATAACAGCGGCTTGGATTCAGCCTAAGTTTATTGACGAAAATTAAGGAATCCACGACGTTTGAGTGTTTCGTCGTAAAATTAAACTGCTCAAGCGGTTGTGCTACCGTCCTTTAAGGGAATTGCATACGAAGTTTCCGGGATTTAATCGGTAATGAAAATCCCCGCCGAACGAGTGTTTAGTCTCGGCTGGGCTGAAATGCCTTGCACTCGGCGTAGCGTCAGTAAATAATACTTTTGTTTTTACACTCTTGAACTACAAGAGAACACGCACGGAAAATCTATTAATCTTGCATGAAGTGTAAATAGATTAAGCCAAGTACTAACCTTATTTTACAGCAGAATACCAGAACAGAATTTTCTTTTCGATATGATTTATGACTCTCTTTTGGGGAGCCGAGCCGTTTCTATTGGACGATAGTCAGATAGAAACGGCTCGGAGACGCAGTCGGAGAGCCGAGATGAGCAGGGCATAATATCCCGCGTCAATAAAGAATCAGTAAGAAATGGAAGTTCGTACACACCTTTGACAGTGGGTGTATTATGCCCTGCGGACTTTCCTTTTAAGAGCCATATAGGTTAGTGATAGATTTATTATAGATAACATTAAATGATGATAATTTGTATTTATGATGTTATGTAATATGGCTCTTGTATGATTGATGATTTACTTTTCGAAATGATATATTATCTATCTTTTTGAAATGATATTTTGAAATTACTTTCTTTCCCGTAAAAAAGGATTGTGCTGACCGTCCGTTTGAGATTACTTACTTTTCGATATCAGGTCAGCACAATCTCTGAAAGCAATTTGTTATGCTTTACGTTTTGATATGATATATGACTATCGTTTGCAAATGAGGGGGCAAAATTTTCGTACACAAAATTATTTTCGTCAGGAGAACCCCAGATATTTTATTGAAGAAAATACCCCACTTTTTATATTTTTCGTACACAGCTTTTTTACGCAAGGCTTGGTCCCTATCCTTGCGTTAAAATAAAATTTTTGGAGAAAGGAGACGGTTTGCTATGTCAGATTCTAATGATATTACAGTGTTAAACCCAGGCTTATATAAGAACCTGCTTGCTCAAGTCGAGTCTATCTATAGGCACAGCAACGAGCTTAGCTTTAAAACAAGGGCTCGGTACTTTGAAGCAACAAAAAGGTTCTGTAAGTTTTTAGCCGATAATTTACGTTTACAAAACTTTAAGAACGTTGAAGACCGGCACTTTAAAGCTTATGTCGAGCATCTGAAAGAAAACAATGCTGCCGCTACCATTCAATCCGACCTGTCAGGCATTCGTTATTTCCACAGAAAATCCGGTAGTAAAAACAGGCTTTCAAAAAATGATAAGTTGTCATTGCCGAAACGAGCAACAGGCGTAAAAGACCATTCGTGGTTAAAAACCGAGATTGACAGTATGCGACAATTGGCTACCCAAAAAGGTCGACAGGACGTGGTGATTGCCATAGACTTTGCCAGTGAATTTGGTTTAAGGCTTGAAGAAATTTGTACGCTCAGAGTTGAATACCTTATGTCTGCATTAAAAACGGGTCAACTCGTCATAAAAGGCAAGGGCGGTCAGACAAGGGCTATTGATTTGAGTGCAAAGCAACGCGGTATTATTACTAAATACTTGGATTACGCTCGTTGTTCGGGTAGATACCCAAGGGATTATTTAATATCAGCAAGTGAAAAAGACGGTGTAAAACGTGAAAAGCGCTCGTTGCAGAATTGGATGAGTTATAATCGAAAAAGTTTTATAGCAGAAAATCGTGAAGATTTATACGAAGACGGTAAAAAGAAAAGAACCGAGACGATTTCATGGCACGGACTGAGACACACCTATGCACAAAGAACATACGCCGAAGCATTGCAAGAGAGACCGCGCAGAGCACGAAAGATTGTAAGCGAAAACTTAGGTCATCACAGAACCGAAGTAACAAGAATTTACTTGGCTGATAAGCCGAAGAAAAAGTAATTTATTAATTAAAATGATGAAGGAAGAATTTAAATTGACTACAATATCCTGCTGACGAAATCCGTAGGATTGATATATAGGGACAAAAAATAGGAAGTAACGGAAAAGCAAATTTAACAGAGTTCAGACTTGCAGGTTGCCCATCTGCAAGCATACATATCTTACATACCTTGCAAAACTCAAAGGCAAGGACAAGAAGGAGAAGTTTTAATTGAGATATGTAGAAAGGAAATCTTATGATGTATTTTTATATGCATCATCTGATTTGGGCAACTTTCGTAAATAAACATAGGAATAGCGGACAACACTTCGCGCATATAGTTTATGCACATAGGAGGTTCTCGGTATGAAGACATTTGCACCGATTAACGTTATTGTCCACTATCCCACGACAGAAGAAGGATGGCGTGAACTAAGACGGCGTGTAGCCGGTGTTCACGCCGATGGAGTACTTAATAGCATTTCTAAGTTAGATTGCCCAATCAGAGAAAAGGAAAGACTGCTTAATGCGATTATAAAAGATACAAAAGAACAGATTAAAGCTGAACAGAAAAAGTAGTCTGAAACAAGTTGACCGCCTCACAAAAATGTGAGGCGGTCGTCCGTTAAAGAGTGATGCGATCCTTAAAATATTTCTCCCAAGATTTAAGACTAATTTGCTTTCGCTCACTTTCCCATAGCCTAATCATATTGGCATCTACGCCAACAAGCCTTGCAAACGGTCTTTTGCCGAGATTAAGGCTTTCTCGGTGCTCTCGTATTAGTTTGCCTTGTCCGACTGCTATAAAGCGGTTATAATCATCAAGAAGGTCATATACAGGGATATTATAGAGTTTGGAAAGCTTGTCCGCTACGGTTTTATCAAAGCCGTTGTGATTGCCTGTTTCAAGATTTATGTATGTGCTACGAGCAATGCCAACAATCTGCGCCACTTCCTTTTGCATAAGACCAAGCTTATGTCGGCAAAAGCGTAAGCGGTCGGGGATGTTATCAATATCCTCGTAAGAATGATATTGCTTGTTAAACAACTGTGCTTCGAGCAGTTTTCTCGGAGCCATAAGTCTAAAGCTTAAAACAAATAAGGGGGAATGTTTTGTTTCGCCGTTTTCGGTGTGCGACATTATATACATATTTTCCGCAGTCTGTTCGGTAATTCTCCAGTTGGGAGTTCTTTTCGTAACCAAAAACTCATTTGTGAGAGGGTTGCATTTTCAATGCACCTTGCGGCGTAGGTAGCAAGGCGGATTCCTTTGTCCGACTTAAATGTTGAAACCGCTTTTATAAGGCCTATAGTTCCGATGGAAATGAGGTCGTCTTGGTCGCCCGAGTTACTGTAATATTTTTTAACTATGTGGGCGACAAGTCTCAAATTGTGTTCAATAAGAGTGTTTCTGGCCTCAATATCACCATTTTGGCTTTTTTCTAAAAGTTCAGTTTCTTTTGCGGCCGAAAGTGGTGCGGGGAAAGCCCCGGCACCTGTTACGTGCAAAGCAAAATAGTAAATACTTGAAAGAATTTCTAAAATTAGTGAAAACATAACAAATCAAGCCCCTTTTACATAAATATATGAAAAGAGGGGCTTGTCGTATTTCATTTTTATTTACATAGTGCTGCCGCGTTTTATACTTGATTTACCAAATTTTTCGCGTACCGAATAGATAGAATTTTCTATTTGGCTTTCGAGGTAGTCTTTTTCATCATCACCAAAAAGATTTTGTTGAATGGCGCTTTCTTCTGTTTTTAAATTTATTGCTCTTATTCCTACCGAACGTAGCGGTTCTGAAAAGTGGTAATTTTCCTTAAAAAGTTCGAAACCGCGTTTAGCAAGTGTTAATGAGCAGTTGGTAGTATCACTAAAGGTGTGGCTAAATTCTTTAACCGCTAAAGAAGAAGTGCGAATATGCACCTGAACTCCACCTGCGTAAAGATCGTGCTTTCTCAAGGTATCGGTAATGGATTGGCTAAAGGTTAAAAAAGCTTTCCAAACATCTTCATAAGTGCAAAAATCGGTGCCTTTAGTTTCGGATTTACCAATGCTTTTTGGTTTTGAACTTTGAGTGTAGGGAACAACGGGCGAAGTATCCAAACCTAAAGCATAATTTTTAAGGTCTAAACCATTTTTGCCAAGCAATTTTTTAAGGGTGTTTTCCGAGCAGTCAATTAAATCGCCGATTTTCGTAATGCCAATGGTTTTCAATTTTTCGGCGGTACTTTTGCCTACAAATAAAAGGTCAGTAACAGGGAGCGGCCATACCTTTTGCTTAAAATTTTCTTTGCTTATAACCGTAACGGCGTCAGGCTTTTTAAGGTCGGACCCTAATTTTGCAAAAACTTTGTTAAAACTAACGCCTACCGAGGCGGTAATATCGAGTTTGAGTTTAATATCGTTTTTTATTTTGTTTGCAATTTGTTCACCGCTGCCGAAAAGAACAGTGCTACCCGTAACATCAAGCCAACATTCATCAATCCCAAAGGGTTCTATTATATCGGTATAACGCGAGTAAATTTCTCGTGCTTTTTTTGAGTATTTTTCGTATTCATTATATATAGGCGGTAAAGTTATAAGGTCAGGGCATTTGTTTTTAGCCTCAAAAATAGGTTCGGCAGTTTTTACGCCATATTTTTTTGCGATTTCGTTTTTTGCAAGAACAATTCCGTGGCGATTTTCTTTATCCCCGCAAACCGCAACCGGCATATCTTTAAGGGTGGGGTTAAACAAAAGCGAAACCGAAGCGAAAAAATTATTAAGGTCACAGTGTAAAATTATTCTGTCATTCATTTCAACCCCTCCTTTTAGAACATCCGTTCTAATTATAAGGGATATTATTTAAAAAGTAAAGTGGTAAAATTTAAATTTGAAACTTTTTAAGCGCCTCAATGTGCAGTCTTTCAATATGCCGTTTGCTGTAATTTAATATGTAGGCGATTTCTTCAAGTGTTTTGCCGCATATATATTTTTGAAAAAGCAATTCGCTTAAAACGGCGTTATCTACATTTCGTATTTTTTCTTCAATTTCATCTCGTAAAGTTAAAGCTTTTTTAATTTGGGTGTTAAATTTTTCTTTTTGCGCGGGGTTTTGTATTGCCATTTTTTCAAGCCGAGTAATTTTTACTTCTTGCAAAAGGTAAAGGTTTAAGTATTCTTTTTTAGCAGTGTTCATTTTTTCTTAAAGCGTGGTTTAATAAGCGCAACATATTGTCCGTAACTGTAATTTGTATGGTGCGTTTTATTATAAATTTCAACTTCTTTCACAATTCGGCAAATCGGACTTTCAAGGTATTCTTTTCTTCGCTTTTGTTCTTTTTTTCGAAGGGCTAATCCTAATTTTTTACATTTTTCACTACAATATTCTTTTTCATTATTTAAAAGCTTTGCGCCGCAACAACGGCAATGGGTCACCCTTTTTTCTTCAAAGGCAGTGCTTTCACAGTTTGGGCAAACAAAAATTTCTTCATAAGGAGGGTTTAAAAGCCCGTGATTTCGATAAGCGGTTTTAGCAGTTCTAAACTCAAAACCGCACTTTTTACAAACATACATTAAAAAACCTCTTTTTGTATTGACTTTTACGAAAAAAAGTATTATAATCTAATAAAATTACTGAATTTCGTATTATTTAGAATTATAATACTAAAATCAGTAAATGTCAAGATTAAAATTACTAAATTTAGTAAAAAAGAGGTATATTATGATATTTGTTTATGATTTGATAGAAGAATTATGTCGAAAAAAGGGGGTTAATATAACTGCTCTTTGCCGTCACTGTAAAATACCGCGTTCTTCGCTTACCGATTATAAAAAGGGAAGAATAAAAAGCCTTTCTACCGATACACTTTGCAAAATTGCCGATTATTTTGATGTTAGCGTTGAATATATTTGCACAGGCAAGGAGAATGTTGCACAAGAAAACACGCTAAAATCAATGCTTTTTGGCGCCGATACAGTTGTTACCGAAGAAATGTGGCAAGAACTTAAAGAATATGCACAGTTTGTAAAACAAAAGTATAAAAACAAATAAAAAAGCATCTACTGAAAAGTAGATGCTTTTAATTTTAAACTCTATATTTATGAAGATACATATCGTAATCTTCAGCGAAGTTGCTGTTGATTTTAAACTTATTTAAGTATTTATGTGTATCAAGCAAGTCGGAAGGTAACTGCATTGTATAAACCGCAATGTTTGAACAATGGTCGGAAATACGCTCATAATTTGAGAGAATATCGCTATAAATGAATCCGTTTTCAATAGTGCAGTCTCCGTTTTGCAAACGAACAATATGTAGCTCTTTAAGTTTCTTTTTGAGTTTATCAATAACTTGTTCGAGTGGTTCTACGTGAGAAGCTAGTTCGGCATCGTCATTTATAAAGCAGTCAACCGACATATCCATAATTTCTCTTAAAGCATTGGCTATAATGGAATGTTCCTTAACAGCCTCTTCTGAGAAAGTAATATTTTTTGTGTGCATTTCTTCCGAAAGTTTGCAAATGTTAAGCGCGTGGTCGCTGATTCTTTCAAAGTCACCAATACTGTGAAGCATACGAGCAATACTGTGGGATTCATTCTTTGAAAGAGCACTGTTACTTAACTTAACAAGATATGTGCCAAGCTTATCCTCGTATTTATCCGAAAGGGTTTCGTTTTCTCTGATTAAGTCAATAGTTTCTTGGTCGTAATTATTGAAAAGGTCTATTGATTTAAGAATAGATGAGCGGCAAATTTCAGCCATTTCGTTAGTAAGTCTTTTACATTCTGAAATTGCAAGGGGAGTGGTGTTGAACAAACGCTCGTCCAAGAAGACTGTGTGGGTTTTTTCGTCCCCGTTTTTAACAGCCCATATGCAGAAACCTATAATCCATTTCTTTATTGGCAACAAGATAATTGTATTAATAAAGTTAAATAATGTATGAATTATAGCAACGCCAACCATTGCAATTTCAGCACTCAAAATAGTAACGTTAAACGCTTTCATTATATACATTATAATCATACATAAAATAGAACCAAAAACATTAACGGTAAAGTGCATAGCAACAACACGTTTAGCGTTTTTGTTTGCGCCTATACCACTTATTAAAGCAGTAACACAAGTACCGATATTAGCGCCAAGTACTAATGGAATAGCCATTTCCCAAGTAATGCCACCCGCAAGTGCTAACGCTTGAACAATACCTATTGTAGCAGCGGAAGACTGAATAACACCGGTAAAAGCGGTTGAAACCAAAAGCGCTATAATTGGGCTTTTAAGGGTTGTAAGGAAGGTGTCAAATCCGTCTAAGGTACGAACCCTAACCATAGAGTCACTCATAAAGTCCATACCGCAAATTAAAATTGAAAAACCAATAAATATATTGCCGAGTTGTTTCTTCTTATCGCTTTTAGAGAACATTTGCATTACAATACCTATACCTGCAAGAATAGGCGCAAATGAACTTGGGTTTAAAAGTGTTATAAAGAAATTACCTTCAAGCCCTGCAAGACTTAAAAGCCAAGCGGTAAGGGTTGTGCCAACGTTAGAGCCCATTATCATACCGAAAGTGTTGCTAAACTCAAGAATGCCCGAGTTTACAAGACCTACAAGCATAACCGTAAATGCGGAAGAAGACTGAATAGCAACCGTAATACCGGCGCCAAGGAAAAAACCCGAAAAATCGTTAGAAGTAACTTTATTCATAGTTTTTTCAAGTCCGCTACCTGCCATTGTTTCAAGACCACCGGACATAACGTTCATACCAAAAAGGAAAAATACAAGTCCGCTAATAAGCATAATTGCCATAGTGAAGATTTGTTCCATATAAATTCTCCTTAAAACGCAATAGCGTTTTCAATGTATTCCTTTAATTCGGAAATAGGAATACGTTTTTGTTCCATAGTGTCGCGGTCGCGAACTGTTACACAGTTATCTTCGACCGAGTCAAAGTCGTAAGTAATACAAATAGGAGTACCAATTTCATCTTCGCGGCGGTAACGTTTACCAATAGAACCGGCATCGTCAAAATCAACCGAGAAGTATTTAGAAAGTTCGGAGTAAATTTCGCCTGCTTTATCTGAAAGCTTTTTGGAAAGAGGAAGAACTGCTGCCTTGAAAGGAGCAAGAGCGGGGTGGAAACGTAAAACAACGCGTGTGTCACCCTTTTCATCGATTTCTTCATCGTAAGCATTGCAAAGGAATGCTAAAAGTACACGGTCAGCGCCTAAAGATGGCTCAATTACATAAGGAACATATTTTTCGTTTGTTTCAGGGTCAAAATATTCCATTGCTTCGCCTGAGTGGTTAGCGTGTTGAGTAAGGTCATAATCAGTACGGTCAGCCACGCCCCAAAGTTCGCCCCAACCGAACGGGAATAAGAATTCAAAGTCGGTAGTAGCTTTTGAATAGAAACAAAGTTCGTCTTTATCGTGGTCACGAAGACGAAGACTATCTTCATCCATACCAAGATTTAAAAGCCAATCGCGGCAGTAAGAACGCCAAAAATCGAACCACTCTAAGTCGGTACCCGGTTTGCAGAAGAATTCAAGTTCCATTTGTTCGAATTCACGGGTACGGAAAATAAAGTTACCGGGGGTGATTTCGTTACGGAATGATTTACCGATTTGCGCTACACCAAAAGGAACTTTCTTTCTTGAAGTACGCGCAATGTTTTTAAAGTTTACAAAAATACCTTGTGCGGTTTCAGGGCGAAGATAAAGGGTAGAAGTACTATCCTCAGTAACGCCTTGGAAAGTTTTAAACATAAGGTTAAACTTACGAATGTCGGTAAAATCGTGTGAACCGCAGTCAGGACAAGCGATTTTGTGTTCTTTTATGTATTCAGCCATTTCAGCGTCACTCATAGCAGCGGGGTTATCCGAAAGATTGTTTTCGGCAACATAGTCTTCAATAAGTTTGTCAGCTCTATGGCGGGTTTTACAGCTCTTACAGTCCATAAGCGGATCGGAGAAACCGCCTAAGTGACCTGAAGCTACCCAAGTTTCAGGGTTCATAATAATAGCACTATCAAGACCTACGTTGTAAGGACATTCTTGAACGAACTTCTTCCACCAAGCTCTTTTAATGTTATTTTTAAGTTCAACACCCAAAGGACCGTAGTCCCAAGAGTTTGCAAGACCACCGTAAATTTCACTTCCTGCGTATACGAAACCGCGACCTTTAGCAAGTGTTACAACCGTTTCCATACTTTTTTCAGAATTTTTCACTTTTTTTCCTCCTCAATAAAGGGAAATCACCCTATTATACATTATATCTATACATAATATAATATATTTGAAAAAACCTGAAAAGTCAAGACATTCTTGACATATTTAAGCATATAGTTTATACTTTATAATTAGAAGAATTTAGGAGGTATTTAATATGGATAAGAAAAAAATTCAACTTCATAATATAAATTTTGATGATTTTATTGATGCCATTGATAAATGCAAGGGTGATGTATATCTCGAAACCAAAGAGGGCGATGTTTTAAACCTTAAATCAAAGCTTTGCCAAATGATTGGTCTTAGCACAATTTTAAAGAATACCGAGGTTGAAGAAGCAACCGTTCGTTGCGCTAATCAAGAAGATGAGACAATGCTTTTTAGATTCAATCTTTACGGTGAGAAGCCTGAGGTGTAAAAAAATGGCTGATACAAATTTTTTAAGTTATAAGGGAAAACCTTTAGTAAGAAGTAAAAATGAAATTTATTATGGCGACATGGCCGAGACTTTTGTTGTAAAATTTACAATTTTATCGGAAAAGGATAACACACCTGATAAAATTTCGGTTCAACTTTTAAAGAGTGATACAGAATTACCTGAAAAAGACAGAGTTGTTAAAGACACCGTTAAAGGCTCTATGTATGAAGCATTAGACGTTGGCTTTGTTTGGCTTGAAAGAGCATTGAAAAATTAAAACAAAAAATACGCACTTTTGTGCGGATTTTTTTATTTTTTAATTTCTTTTTTTGATTTTGAAGCGGTTACCGATTTGTTAGCTGATGCATCAAATCCTTCGGTGCTTTCTTTCATAAACAAAACCTTAAAGGTTAAAATCATAAGTTTAAGATCTTGTACAAGCGAATAGTTTTCGATGTACATTAAGTCCATATTAAGTTTATCTTTAGGGGAAGTATTGTATTTACCGTAAAGTTGTGCGTAACCTGTAATACCGCCCTTAACTTTGTGTCTGAGTTCGAATTCGGGATATTCTTTTGAATATTCGTAAACGTTTTCAATTCTTTCAGGGCGAGGACCTACTATAGACATATCGCCTCTTAAAACGTTTATAAGTTGAGGGAGTTCATCAACTCTACAAGCACGTATTATTTTACCGACACGTGTTATACGGTTGTCGTCGTTTTCGGCTTTTTTTGCACCATCTTTATCTGCATCAACAATCATAGAACGGAATTTTAATACATTAAATATATTACCGTCTTTTGTGATTCGGTTTTGTTTAAAGAAAACCGGACCACCATCATCAAGTTTGATAGCAATAGCTGTAATTATCATAAAAGGAGAAGCTACTATCAAACCGATTGCAGAAATCACAAGGTCCATTGCTCTTTTTATAACTTCTTGCTCAGGGGAAAGTCCGTGGTTTCGACTGCGAAGAACAAGAGAGTCGCCAATTTGAATAGAGTACGCGTTATTTATGATAATATTTGTAATATCTGGTAAAAGATAGGTGCTTTTTTTGTTTGCATAGCAATATGTTAAAATCTCGCGTTGGAGATTTTTATCAATATCGCATATAACAACACATTCGTAACCATCGATCACCTTTTTGATTTCTTCAATAGAAGAAGTGTTTGCGTTAATGCCTTTTTCAAGTTTAAATCTTTCACTCATTCGGTTTATTTTGTTAATAAGTGAATAACCGTTTTCATCGCCGTCAAGAATAGCTAACATTTTTTTGGCAGGGTAAAGTTTGAAATAAATAATATTTGTGCACCAACAACCTAAAAACGCGATCGCGATTTGATAGATTGTGCCAAACAAAATTGGCTGTACGCTTAACATTTCACGGGCAATAAGGCTTAATTCAAGATACATTAAAAAGTTTGTTATAATAATTGAAAGAGAAAAACTGTATATAATCTCGTGTATACGTGAAATACCTATTCTAAATGCGCCATAAAGCGAACCGAAAATTAAAAACAAGAAAACAAATGAAAAAATAACAACATAGTTTCCGTTTTTACTAAACAAAGAGGAAGGATAGTTTGTAACCCAAATTTCAATAAATCCAAAAGTGATAGAAGCTACAAGCAAAGCCTTAACAAGAAGCATTATAGACTTTCTAAATGTAATTAATGTTTTCATAAATTTCAAATCCTCAAATTGTTCTTTTTAAAGTATTTTTTAACCATAATATAAAAGGGAATCCCTAATACAAAACAAATAACAAATTCGCTTATTCCAACCTCGATTGCTGAAATAACAAATCCTAAAAACGTAAATCCTTGCGGTAAGAAGAAAAATGCAATTTCGAGTCCGATTATTACCGAATTAAAAAGCACCGGCATAAACATTGATAATAAAGGTATGCCCTTAAACTTAATATTTCTAAATGCGTATGTCAGCAAAGCGGCCACAAGTGTTGCAAATGTCCCAAAAATCATATCAAGAAGATTAAAGGAACCAATATTAGCAATAAAGCATCCTATTGTAAGCCCGGGTATAGCGGCCGGGGTGAAAATAGGAAGAATTGTTAAAATCTCGGATATTCTAAATTGGATAGGACCATACGAAAGTCCAAAAACATTAAATAAAAAGGTGAGCGCTGCATAAAAGGCAGCAATTAAAGCACCTGTTATAATAAAATGCAAATGCCGTTTGTTTTTCATAAAACTTCTCCAAAGTGTGTTTTGTTTTATTATTATAACAATTATATAACATTTTTAAAAGTTTTGCAATGATAAATAAAAAAGTCATACCAAAAGGTATGACTCTTAATTTGGAGCGGGTGATGGGTGAGGTTGCGACCGCCGCCTGTGGCGGAATAAGGGAGCAAAACGAAGCGCTGCGGTCGACGATTGCGCCACGCTCCAAGTGAGCGCAGAGTCGGTAACCGCAAGAGAGGAACTTGTTCGATTCCCAACGATAGTAACTATAAAAATAAAAGCACCAACCATAAAGGTTAGTGCTTTCGTTTTGGAGCGGGTGATGGGAATCGAACCCACACAACCAGCTTGGAAGGCTGGGATTCTAGCCGTTGAACTACACCCGCAAGAACAAAAAGTATGATAGCACATTTTTTAAAAATAGTCAATACTTTTTGAAATTTTTTTATTTTAGGTGTGGTTTATATTGAAAAATGCGTATTTTTTGAGATGCGCGGTTTATTTCGTAAAATTCCACTTGAAATTTAAATTGTGTTGGTGTATGATATAAGGTACACTCATTTTATTGGAGGCAAGAGTTATGAGAATAGAAGTTCTAATGTCTATTGTAACATTTGCAGCAGCAGTAGTAGCTTTGCTTTATGCTTTGATAACTGCTCGTAAAGTTATGAAGTTTGATGAAGGAACAGAAAAAATGAAAAAGATTGCATCTGCAATCCGTTCGGGTGCAAATGCTTATCTAAAAAGACAATACATAGTAGTAGCAATATTCTTTGCGTGTATGTTTGTTGTGTTAGCGGTAATGGCAATATTTGATTTGCTCACACCTTACGTACCGTTTGCATTTTTATCTGGGGGTGTTTTCTCGGCACTTTCCGGTTATGTTGGTATGAAGATTGCTACAGCGGCAAATAGTAGAACAGCTAACGCTTGTAGGACAGGACTTAATAAAGGTCTTCGTGTTGCTTTTTCGGCAGGTTCGGTTATGGGCTTTACTGTTGTAGGTTTGGGACTTCTTGACATATCAGTTTGGTTTGTATTACTTAAATTTGTTTTCCCACCATCTGATCCGGCTGAAATAACAAGTGCAATGCTCACTTTTGGTATGGGCGCTTCTTCAATGGCTTTGTTTGCTCGTGTTGGCGGCGGTGTGTTTACAAAAGCTGCCGACGTAGGTGCCGACCTTGTTGGTAAGGTTGAAGCAGGTATTCCTGAAGATGACCCTCGTAACCCTGCAGTTATTGCGGATAACGTAGGTGATAACGTTGGTGACGTAGCAGGTATGGGTGCTGACCTTTATGAGTCTTATGTAGGCTCTATAATTTCAGCAATGGCGTTAGGTGTTGCAGCGTTTAGTTCTTTTAAAGCGATGGCAGTACCTGTTATTATAGCAGCGCTCGGCGTTGTTTGTTCAGTTTTCGGTACTTTCTTTGTTCGTACTAAAGAAAATGCAACCCAAAAAGATTTGCTTAAGTCTTTAAGTTATGGTACAAACTTAAGTGCAATTATAATTGCGGTTTTAGCATTCCCTGTTATATGGTATGTTTTAGGTAAGGAAAATATGGGTCTTTACTTTGCTATTTTAGCAGGTCTTGTTTCAGGTGTTCTTATTGGCCAAGCTACCGAATATTTCACAAGCGAATCCTATAAGCCAACCCGTAAATTAGCAGGTCAAAGTGAAACGGGTTCTGCAACTGTTATTATTGGCGGTTTGTCATTAGGTATGCTTTCAACTGCTTTACCTATTATTATAATATCAATTTGTATTTTAGTAGCTTACGGTGCTGCGGGCGGATTCGCTTCAAACGGCGCTTCCCAAGGTCTTTATGGTATAGGCTTAGCTGCAGTTGGTATGCTCTCAACATTAGGGATTACTTTGGCTACTGACGCGTATGGTCCGGTTGCGGATAATGCGGGTGGTATTGCTGAGATGTCAGGTCTTGAAGCTCAAGTTCGCGAAAGAACAGATGCTTTAGATGCTTTAGGTAATACAACAGCGGCTACAGGTAAAGGTTTTGCGATTGGCTCTGCGGCACTTACTGCATTGGCGTTAATGGCATCTTATATAGATAAGGTAAAATCGGTTGGCGGAAAAATCGGTGCTATAAGCCTTATGGACCCAACAGTTTTGATAGGTTTGTTTGTGGGCGCTTGTTTACCATTTGTATTTGCTGCGTTAACAATGGATTCAGTTGGCAAGGCAGCACAATCGGTTGTTATTGAAGTTCGCCGTCAGTTCAAAGAAATGACAGGACTTATGGAAGGCGAAAACGACCCTGATTATGCAAAGTGTGTTGACCTTTGCACAAAAGCAAGTCTTAAAGAAATGGTTCTTCCTACAGTTGTAGCAGTTATAATCCCTGTTTTAGTAGGTATGGTTTTAGGTGTTACCGGCGTTGTGGGTATGCTTGCAGGTGCAACTGTTAGCGGTTTCTTACTTGCGATATTTATGTCAAACTCAGGCGGTGCTTGGGATAACGCTAAAAAGTATATCGAGTCTGGTGTTCACGGCGGTAAAGGTAGTGAACAACATAAAGGTGCGGTTGTTGGCGATACAGTAGGCGACCCATTCAAAGATACTTCCGGTCCTGCAATTAACATTTTGATTAAACTTTTAAGTATGGTTTCAATCGTTTTTGCAGCACTTGTTGTAAATTACAGTATATTTTAATATGAAAGCGCCGTGTTAAACGGCGCTTTTTTAAAAATCGCAAATGAGGAAACGAGAGAAAAACGGAGCATTTCGGAGAAAACGAGAGATTGAAAGGCGTAAATTAAAATTTTATAAAAAATGTGTTGACAATGTATACTTTGTGTGGTATTATATTTTGGCTATGAAAAACAAAAAAATTTTGGAGGTTTTGAATTATGAAAACATTTATGGCAAAACCTGCTGAAATTCAGCGTAAATGGTATATTATAGATGCTGCTGACAGACCACTCGGTCGTACAGCTGCTAAGGTTGCTGATATTCTTCGCGGTAAAATCAAACCTGAATTTACCCCTCATGTTGATTGCGGTGACCACGTTGTAGTTATCAATGCTGATAAGGCAGTTTTAACAGGTAGAAAATTAGAAAACAAGTACTATCGCCGTCATACAGGTTATATTGGCGGTCTTAAAGAGGTTAAATACGGCACTCTTATGAAGACTCGTCCTGAACTTGCTATGGAACTTGCAGTTAAGGGAATGGTTCCTGATACTACAATCGGTCGTAAAGCACTTACAAGACTTCATATCTACAGCGGTTCTGACTACGCTCAAGTAGCTCAAAAACCTGAAAAGTTTGAATTTTAAGAAGGGAGACAGAAACTATGTTTGAAGCAAAGCCATATTTTTACGGCACAGGCAGAAGAAAGAGTTCTGTTGCCCGTGTTCGCGTATATAACGGTACCGGTAAAATCATCATCAACGACAGAGAAATTGATGATTATTTCGGTCTCGAAACTTTAAAGCTTATCGTTCGTCAGCCACTTAACCTTACAGGTACTGCTGATAAGTTCGATATTATTTGTCGCGTAGCAGGCGGCGGTGTTACCGGTCAAGCTGGTGCAATCCGTCACGGTATTGCTCGTGCACTTTTACAATTTGATGCTGAACTCCGCGGTGAACTCAAGAAAGCTGGTCTTCTCACTCGTGACCCTCGTATGAAGGAAAGAAAGAAGTACGGTCTCAAGGGCGCTCGTCGTGCACCTCAGTTCTCAAAGAGATAATTTTTGTTTACAAATGCAGGTTGTTTTATGCGACCTGCATTTTTTCTTAAATTTACAAAAATTTAAAAAAATCAGTTTTGTATTTTAGTATAATAAATTGATGATGTTTTTATATAAAAATTTACCAAGGAGGAATAAGAATGATTGAAGTTACCGGTTTGAGTAAACGCTATGGTACTCACCTTGCTGTTGATAATGTTAATTTCAGCATTAAAAAGGGTGAAGTTATAGGTTTCTTAGGTCCTAACGGTGCAGGTAAATCTACAATAATGAATATCTTAACAGGATATCTTTCATTAACACAAGGTAAGGTCTCGATTGATGGATTTAATATAATGGAATTTCCTGAAGAGGCTAAAAAGCGTATTGGTTATTTACCTGAAATTCCACCTTTATATATAGATATGAAGGTTAGGGAATATCTTAACTTTATTTATGATTTAAAAAAGGTTAAGTTCCCTAAAAAAGCGCATATTGATGAAATTATGCGCCTTGTGAAGATTGATAATGTTGAAAATAGACTTATTAAAAACCTTTCAAAAGGTTATCGCCAAAGAGTAGGTTTTGCCCAAGCGCTTATTGGCAACCCTGACGTGCTTATTTTGGACGAACCAACAGTTGGTCTTGACCCAAAACAAATAATTGAAATAAGAAATCTTATTGCAAGACTCGGCAAAAACCACACAATTATTTTATCTTCGCATATCCTTTCGGAAATTCAAGCGGTTTGTAAGCGTGTTATCATTATAAACAAGGGTCAAATTATTGCAGATGACACACCTGAAAATCTTTCGAACAAATTATCAAGCGACCACTCACAAGTTGCAAGAATTATTTGTGATGAAAATGATATGCTTCAAGCTTTACAAACTATTAAGGGTGTAAAAAGCGTTGTTTCACTCGGTCGTAAAGAAGAAGCAAGTTGCGATTTCCTTATTGAACCCGAGGAAAATGTTGATATTAGAGCCGAAATATTTAAGCGTGTAGCGGCAAGAAATAAAGTATTGCTTTCACTTACAAGTAATAGCCTTTCGCTTGAGCAAATTTTCTTGCGCTTAACCCAAGCGGCTGATAATGACGAAGCAAGAAGATTACTTGGAATAGTAAATGAAGAAGAGGAGGAAGATGTAGATGACAGCGATATTTAAAAGAGAATTTAAAGCATATTTTTCTACACCTATTGGCTATATTGTATTAGCTGCCTTCTATTTCTTTTTAGGTGTTTACTTTTCAATTATTTTTGGTTATGGCGCACCTCAAGTACCATTTGTAATTGTTTCAATGTCAAGTATTACGGTTTTCACAATTCCTGTTTTAACAATGCGCTTAATGAGTGAAGACCGCAGACAAAAAGTCGACCAAGCTTTACTAACTGCTCCCGTATCGCTTACAGGAATAGTAATGGGTAAATTTTTAGCAGCGCTGGCTGTGGTTGCTTTAGGTTTTGTGCCAACAGTTATTTTTGAAATAATAGTTGCTTCATTAATTACGGTAAATATTGTGTCTTATATTTACGCTTTAATAGGCATATTACTTCTTTCTGGCGCTTTGATTTCTATAGGTATGTTTATTTCATCACTCACCGAAAGTCCTGTAGTAGCTGCAATAATCACTATAATTGTTAATTTTATAGTTTTGTTTATGTCAAGCCTTACAAGTTTAATTAATGTTGAGTGGATAAAAGCATTTTTAAATAATTTTGATTTTATTACTGCTTTTGAGAGTTTTGGTCAAAATATTTTTGCTATTAAAGATATTGTTTATTTTGCAAGTATAACTGCTTTCTTTATTTTCTTAAGTGTTTGCTCACTTGAGAAGAGAAGATGGTCTTAAGGAGGTTAAAAAATGAAATAATTTTTTGGAAAAATCAAAACATTTTTCACCTCTAAAAATGGTAATAAATTAAAAAATGAAGCTTTTTTAAAGCGTTCAAGTATTTTAGTTGTAATAACTGCTTGTGCTTTAGCAGGATTAATACTTTTAAATGCTGTTGTAGGTCTTTTGGCTGATAGATTTGTACTTGAATTTGATATGTCGGAACAAAAGGTTAATACAATCAGTAAAGAAAATATTGATTTTATTAAAACAGTTAAAGATGATGTTACTGTAATATTTTGTGCTGAAAAAAGCCAATACCAAGAGTATATGGCAACTTATGCGCAAGAATATGCTGTGCTTGAAGGCGGTACCGATTATTATCAACAAACCGTTAATCTTGTTGAAAAATACGGCGCTTATAATAAGAAAATAGACGTTCAGTTTATAGACACCCAAAGCACTGAATTTGCTAAAGTGGCTAACGAATATTCTGATTACACTGTAAAATACGGCGATATTATTGTTTCTCGCGGTGAAGGTGAGAATAGAAGAGTTAAAGTTGTTGGCTTTGAGGATATTTATGTTTTAACTCAAAATGAGACTTATGCCGCTTATGGACAAATGGTTTATGACGTAACCGGTAATAGTATTGAAACCGCGCTTACAAGTGCAATAGCATTTGTAACAAGCGATGAAACAAAAACCATAGCGATTATCACAGGACATTCTAAAGAAGATTATACCGATGATTATCGTGAACTTTTAAAGGTTAATAATTTTGAAGTAGAGTTAATTGAAGATAACATTATTTCAAGCATTCCTGATAAGTATGACGCAGTAGTTATTGCGGCTCCTACATCAGACTTTTTAGGTAGCGAACTTGAAGCTTTGCAAGAATATCTTGAAAATAAAGGGAAATTAAACAAAGGTCTTATTTATTTTGCAGATTCTAACGCTCCTTATCTTCCAAATTTAAGCGATTTCCTTAATGACTGGGGAATTGCAGTTGAACAGGGTATTTTGTTTGAAACCAACACAAATAACCATATGCCTGACCAACCAACTGTAATTGGTATATACCCAACCGAAAATGATGATATTACAGCGGGAATAGGCACTTGTATTTCGGGTTACAACGTAGGACTTTCGGTTTTATTTGAAGAAGAAGAAAATATTAAAGTTACTTCTATTTTAGAAACTACCGATACTGTTATAAATGCTCCTGTTGGAACATCTGATACTTGGCAAGATGCAAGCAAGTATAACAAAGAACAATTTTCATCAGTTGTTCAGTCTGTAATGATGGATTATGAAGATGAAAAAACTTTGAACTCAAGTTATGTATTTGCGGTTGGCAGTATTGAATTTATTTTCTCGGATTACAGCAATATGGCTACAGTATCTAACCAAGATATAGTTCTTGCTATTACAGAACGTGCCGCAGGTGCTGAAAATACAGGAATTAAGTTTACTTCTAAAAAAATATCAAACGATACTTTCCTTGACCAAATTACTGAAGGCGATGCTAATGCTGTGCTTTGGATTTTTGTAATAATTATTCCGGTAGCTTCGATTGTTGCTGGTATAGTTGTTTATATTAGGAGAAGAAATTCATAATGAATAATTTACCAAATGAAGATAGAGAAAACTTAATAGATACAAATGAAGAATTTTCGACAGTTTTTTCGGACCCTACAACTCAGTATAAAAAGGTAGCGAAAAAAGAAAAAAAGGCACGTTGGCCAATGGTGGTTTCTGCGGTTTTATCGGTTGTGTTGCTTTTTGGTGGTGCTTTTGCAGTTGTTAAATTTATTCCAGAATTAAAGGACGACACTACTGAACAAAACACTGAAATTTCGGTGCTTTTCCTTAACCAAAATAATATTACTGCCGTTAACTTGGAAAACAAAAATGGTAGTTATGAGTTTTACAGTGAAACCGAAGGCAACTTAAAAAATTGGTATGTTAAGGGTTACGGAAAAGAAGTTGTAAATAGTGATTTTATTTCGGATATAGTGGGTTATGTTTCAAACGTTACTGCTTTTAGGGAAATTACTTCTAAATCTTTAAGCGATTGCGGACTTGAAACACCAGAAGCTAAGGCTGTTGTCACAATGAGTGATAATTCTAAAGTTTCGGTGTTAGTAGGTAAAAACTCTCCCGATAATCGCGGCACATATTTAAAAGTTTCAAATAGCGAAAAGATTTATTTGGTTGAAACTTATGAAGCTGAAACATTAATTTTTGAAGAAATCGCACTTGCTAACAGTGATAGTTTTAAAGGTGTAGAGTTAGGCTTGGGATACGGGGATTATATTGTTGATGATGCTCTTGAAAAATTTGACACATTAACTGTAACAGGCAAAAACCTTGAAACACCTGTTGTTATCGAAATGAATAAAAATGAAACCATTTCGGAGTATGCAACTTATGTTGTAAAAAAACCAAATGAGCGTATAGCCAATAATGTTGACGAATTGTTTGGTATTTTCAAGTCGGGCTTAACAGTAGATGGTGCTTATTCTTTTGATGTGTCGGATAAATCTATCCGTAAAGTAGGACTCGACAATCCCGATTTTACAGCAACCCTTAAAATCAAGGATAAAACTTTTGTTTATAAATTCAAACTTCAAGATGACGGAAATTATGCTGTTGTTTCGAGTGACAGTGTTAATATTAAAATGGTTTCCCCATCATATTTAGGATTTATCGACTATAAAACGGTTGATTTTTATTCTAATTGGGTTTGTATGCAAACACTTGATAAATTGTCAGCAGTTGTATTTAAAACAGCGGATAAGGAATATAATTTTGAAATTACAAGCGAAGAAAAAAACACTTATAAGATAGCTTGTAACGGAAAAACAATAAAAGAAGACTACTTTAAAGCGTTTTTTGAAGAACTTGTTTCCCTTACTTGTTCGGAATATAATGTTGAAAAGTTGAATGCTCAAAGTGAAATTGTTATAACCTTTAAGTATAACGATTCTGCAAAAGATACAGTTGTTAGTTTTACAAAGGCTACTGAAACCAAATATCAATATAATGTAAATGGTATTGATATGGGAAGACTTAGTTCTTCTTCGCTTAGAAAAGTAATTAAATATGCCCAGAAGGTAGCCCAAAATCAAAGTATAAAGTAATTAAAAAAGGTTGACTCAAATGAGTCAACCTTTTTGTTCTATTCATCAATATTAGTATTTATTTTGAAACCGCCTTCAAAACCGTTGTTTATACTTGGAATGTCAATATCGGGGATATCGTCAAGCAAACTTTGTTTTGGTGTATCTTCTTTTTCTTCGGTAACTTCTTCTAACGACCATTTGCATAAAAGTTCGTTGCCTTCGGGATAGTTTTCTTCACCGGTGCGGTTATGATTGTAAACTAAGAAAATAATGATATAAAGAATGAAAATTCCGGCAGAAGCGATTGTTATAAGAATACCGCTTTGTAAACCTGGAGTAGTGTAGTTAAAGCAAATAGTGCTTTCGCCTTTAGGCACTCTTACTGCCATAAATCCGGCATTTACTTTTTCAATTTTGGCTTTTTCGCCGTTTACTGTAGCGGACCAACCCTCGTCATAAGGAATTGAGAAAAATACAAGAGTTTTTTTATCGCGCTCTACTGTTGCTGTAAAGCCGTATTTATCGGTTTTAAAGGTGGAAGCTGAAGTTTTAGCTAATTTTTCTGAGTCATACTTTAAAGCCTCGTTTGTGGTATCAAGAATAGTTGAATCAATAGTTTCTTCGGTATTATCGTAATCAGCTATCGGTAAATCATCTTCAGAATATTCCGGTTCTTCTGTAATGTCTGGGTCTTCTATAAAGTTTGGTTCTTCCGAAATTTCCGGTTCTAATTCTTCAATATTTTTAAATAAACTGCCGTATTTTTCTATTTGTTCATCGGTAAGCAAAATAGCTTTAAGCATAAGGGCTGCGCGGTCTTTTTGTGGGTAAGAATTACAAAAATCATAACTCATATAGTATTCGTAAGAAAAACCGTAAGGAATATAATTTTCGTTTTCGTAAATATAATAGTTGTCTTGTGTATTGAGATATTTATAACCCGCCATTTCGGTTTGATTATTTGAAATCAAAAAATCGGTATCATCTTTAGGGTCTAAAAGGTATTTAACCGAAAGTAAAGGTCTTATTGCCTCGTAGGTAGTGTCCGGTCTACTTGCAACGCTTCGTTCAATTCCAATATATTCGTAAAATTCTATAACCGAAGCAGGAATAATTGAATGGAAAGCGTTTATGGTAGAATAACCTAAATACATACTGGTATTGTCTACACCCTCGTAAACGTCTATTCTATAATTGCTGTCATCGTTTAAATCAACTTCACCTTCAAGTAAAGAATCTATCATAACGGTTTGTATATCGTACGAATGTGAACGGCCTGAAGAAATAAATACATTGCCGTATACTACAGTAATTATACAAACACAAGCGATGGCTGATTTGAAAAATGCTTTAGGATTTGATTTTATTAGTTTTAGTAAAAATCCTAAAACAATAAGGCTGATTATTGAAATTGCGCAGGTGATCCAGTAGCGGATAATATAGGTGTTGTCGGAACTTTGGGTGTAAAGTCCGTAAATAAGTTCGCCATTGGAGTTCTTTTGCGGGAAAAAGCCAATAACAAGGGTTATGGCAATAGTTATGCCCATTACCCACTTATAACCATAAGACCAATCGATATTACTATCCTCAGCCAAAGTAACCGAAGCTAAAGAAATCATAAGAATAGGCATATAGAACCATCTTGCGTAATAGGCTGTGTTAAAAGCGTAAAACGCGCTATTTAAAATTGGCACTAACGCCATAAATATACAAATTCCAATAAGGCGCTTTAGCCAATGATTTTTCTTTTTTGCAAACAAGGTGAAAATACCAACTGTGCTAAAAAGAGGTAACCAACCGCCCAATGAAGACCATTGTACTTCGGCGTAAGGGAAGAAAACAGGACGCGCGGGAATATCGGGTGGGAAGAAAAAGCATTGCAAAATATTAGCGTAAATTTGCTCTTTGCCGTACATAATTGCGTTCCATCCGATAAGCGAATTTGAAACTCTGCTATTATCAATAATAGCAAGTATAGACGGTAATAAAACTATTGCCGAAAGAGCCAATCCTAAAATTGCTTCAAAAGCAAAGGCCAAAAAGCGCGAAACTTTAATTTCAATCGCCCCTGAAAACAATCTTACGAAGAAGTATATTATTATAAATATTACCATTCCGAAAAAGAAAAAATAGTTTGTTATAGCCGCTACCATAACCATAAGCGCGAAGAAAAAGCGCTTATTTTCGGTAAGCAAAAGTTCTACAGATAAAAGTAACAAAGGAAAAATGATTAAAGCTTCGTGAAAGTGGTTATAAAAAATGTTGTAAATTGAAAAACCTGAAAAAGCGTACATTAGTCCGCCTAAAGAAGCGGCTAAGGGTGTTTTTGTGAAACGGCGTATAAAAAGATAACCTGTAAGCGCTGCAAGGCTAAACTTTAAAATTAAAAGCGGCGCTACAAGGTAAGGAACAAAACTGGTTGGGAATAAAAGTGTAAACCAAAAGAAAGGACTTCCTAAAAGATAAAAACTATAAGAACCAATAAAATTAGCGCCTAAATCAGTACCAAAGTCCCAAAAAATATTTCCGTTTTTTATAGCCTCGTGGCAGTGCATATAAAACGGGATTTGTTGAACGTTATAATCACCGTAAAATAAAAAATATCCGTTATCCATAAAAATATATGGTAAAAAAAGACATGCGGCAACCAAAAAAGCAACAGAAAAGGTTAAAAGTTTCTTTTCCTTTTGAGGCTTAAGCGTTGTTGATTTAAGTTCGGAAAAAACCATATTTAAAAATTCTCCTAAAATTAAATTTATATTGATATTATAACAATAAATGTTATAATATTCAATATAAAAGAAAGGAAAGTGAAAAAATTGCGAAATCATTTTTATGCGGTAATGTCAAGAATGAAGAATATTAATAGATGGGGGCTTATGCGCAATACCCGTTTTGAAAATTTAAGCGAACATTCTTTAGAAGTGGCTCAAATTGCACACGCTCTTGCTATTATAAATAAAAAGCGTTTAGGCGGTAACGCAAACCCCGAATTCACCGCGGTTGTTGCTATGTATCACGACACTTCCGAAATAATAACCGGCGATATGCCTACTCCTATAAAATATCAAAACCCTGAAATAAGGGAAGTTTACAAAAAAATAGAGGCTACTGCCCAAAAAAGACTTATGGACAAATTGCCCGAAGATTTTAAAAGCGATTTTGAAACAATTTATAACCCGGACGAGTTGACAAATTTGCTTGTAAAGGCGGCGGATAAAATTTCGGCACTTATTAAGTGTATCGAAGAACTTAATATGGGAAATAAAGAATTTTCAGTAGCCGAAAAAAGCACAAGAAAAGCAATAAAAGAACTAAACTGTAAAGAAGCCGATATTTTTATGGAAGAATTTATGGAAAGTTTCTCGCTATCGTTAGATGAACAAAACTAATCTCTTGTAAGTTTTTGATTGATATGATATAATAGATAGGATAAAGATTAAAGGCGGAATAAATATGTGTCAAAATATTGAAAACAATACACAAAAAAGAGTTTTAAGTTGTATTCAACCCAGTGGTATGTTGACCTTGGGTAATTATTTGGGTGCGCTTAAAAATTGGGTTAATATGCAGAATGAGTTTGATTGTACCTTTGCTGTGGCTGACCTACACGCAATAACAGTAAGACAAGAACCCGCAAAACTTCGCAGTCAAATATATTCTACCTATGCGTTACTTTTGGCGTTAGGTATCGACCCCGAAAAGAACACTGTATTTATTCAGTCACACGTGCCTGAACACGCACAACTTGCTTGGTTACTTTCATGCAATACCCAATTTGGCGAAATGTCAAGAATGACACAGTTTAAAGATAAATCGGCAAAACACGCTAACAATATAAATGTAGGCTTGTTTTCTTACCCTGTGCTTATGGCGGCGGATATTTTACTTTACAAGCCCGATTTAGTACCTGTTGGTGCTGACCAAAAGCAACACCTTGAAATTGCAAGAGATATCGCTATTCGTTTTAACAATCTTTATGGCGATGTGTTCACTGTGCCTGATGCTTATATTCCAAAAACAGGGGCTAGAGTAATGTCACTTCAAGACCCAACTAAAAAAATGTCTAAATCGGATGATAATTTGAATTCTTGGGTTGCTATTTTGGATAGCAAGGATGATATTATTCGCAAGTTCAAACGCGCTGTAACCGACTCCTTGGGAGTAGTTCGTATGAGTGATGAACAACCGGGTATTTCAAACCTTATTACAATTTATTCGGCAGTAACAAACAAAACTGTTTCGGAAATTGAAAAAGAGTTCGAAGGTAAAGGCTATGGCGACTTTAAACTCGCCGTTGGTGAAGCAGTAGCCGATACTTTAGCGCCGATTAAGGCTTCTTATGACGAAATCATTAAAGATAAAAAACAACTTGAAGTTCTTTATAAAGAGGGTGCCGAAAAGGCAGAATACATAGCAAGAAAAACCTACTTTAAGGCTATGAAAAAGGTTGGTTTTGTGCTATGAGTTTCCCGCTTGTAGCCAATCAAAATGTAGAACTTGCGGTTGAGGCTTGGATTAAAACCAAAAGAATACCCCACGCGATTTTGATTGAGGGGGAAGCGGGTTTAGGAAAACACACTCTTGCTTTGTATTTGGCTGCTGCCGCAGTTTGCGAAAGTGACAATGCGCCTTGTAAAAATTGCAATAATTGCAGATTGTGTTTTTCGGCAAATCACCCTGATATTATAACCATAGCGCCGCTTGAAAACAAAAAAAGCATATCGGTTGCGCAAATAAAGGAACTTAAAAATAAAGCATATATTAAACCGCACACGGCGAATAAAAAGGTTTATATTATAGAAAACGGCGAAACTTTAAAAGAAGATTCGCAAAATACTATTTTAAAATTGCTTGAAGAACCGCCTGAATGTGTTATGTTTATAATAATTGCTGAAAGTAAGGCTTCCTTTTTGGACACAATTATATCGCGTTGTTCAGTACTCAGTTTAAACGCGCCCGATGAAGAAACTGCTTTGGAATATATTGCTAATAATACTAAAAAAAGCAGGGAAGAAATAATTAATGCTTTGAAAATATCTAAAAACAATATTGGTAGAGCATTAAAGGTTTTAAAGGGAGCGGCAACAAAGACCGAACTTTTAGCAACCGAATTTTTAAGCGCGTTTTTAAATGGCGATGAATTTTCTATGCTTAAAGTAGCGGCAAAATTTGAAAAAGACCGCATTAACGCGGATAAATTTTTAAGCAACTTAAAATATCAGTTAGCGGCGGAATTAAGAAAAAAACCAAACGGTGTATTTGGTTTGCAAATTGCTAAGTTTTATTCCGCTATACCAGAATTTGAAAAAAGTTTAAAGACCAATATAAACTTAAATCTTTTGTTTTGTAGTATGGTTTGTAAGGCAAAACAAATTTCGGAGGAATTATGACAGAGGTTATTTCGGTTAAATTTAAGGATGCCGGCAGGGGATATTATTTTTCACCCGAAGAAAAAAAGGTTAAAATAGGCGACAAGGTAATTGTTGAAACACAGTATGGATTAGAAATTGGTACTGTTTCCGAAGAAAACCATATGGTAGAGGATGAAACCTTAGTATTGCCCCTTAAAAGAATGGTTCGTTTTGCAAACGAAAAGGATTTGGCAAGGCAAATTGAAAACCAAAAAAAAGAAACGGAAGCTTTTAAGGTTTGCGAAAAGTATATAGAAAATCACAAGTTGGATATGAAACTTGTTGAGGTTGAGTATTCTTTTGATGGCGGAAAGATAATATTCTTCTTTACTTCTGACAACCGCGTAGATTTCCGCGAACTTGTTAAGGATTTAGCTGCAAAGTTCCATACAAGAATTGAACTCAGACAAATTGGTGTTAGAGACGAAGCGAAAATGCTTGGCGGTATAGGAATATGCGGTCAACCTTATTGTTGTAAGCGTTTTTTGGGCGAGTTTCAGTCGGTTTCAATTAAAATGGCAAAAGAACAAGGGCTCTCTCTTAACCCTACTAAAATTTCGGGTAGTTGTGGTCGCCTTATGTGTTGCCTTAAATATGAACAAGATGCGTATGAGTATTTGAATTCATTTACTCCAAATGTTGGCTCTACAGTTAAAACAAATTCGGGTGTAGCAAATGTTATTGACGCTAACCTTATAACAGGTAATCTTATTGTTAAATTAGTTGATGGCGACAGTATTCCGTTTAAGGTTCATAGAGATGATGTTGAAATAATTTCAAAAGGTAAACGAAAGTAAAAATATTTTACTTGATTTTTAGAGTAATTATTGTTAAAATGATTAAGTAGTAAATCTATGGAGGTGTTTTAGATGGCTTATAGTATTACTGATGCTTGCATTAGCTGTGGTGCTTGTGCAGCTGGTTGCCCTTGCGACGCTATTGTTGAAGGTGCAGAACGTTATGAAATTGATGCTGATAAGTGCTGCAGCTGTGGCGCATGTCAAGCAGGATGTCCTGTTGAGGCTATCGTTGAAGACTAATCTTTATATACATAAAGGTTATACGTTTTAGAGAATTAACGCCTTTACATTTTGTAAAGGCGTTTTTCTTCGACATTTTTTGCTTGACATTTAAAAAAAAGTAAGGTATAATCACTGTCTTATAGTTTAAGGAGGTGGGAGAATGGAAAATATAAAAACAATAACTACAAACAAAAAAGCTTTTCACGAATATTTTGTTGAGGAAAGTTTCGAATGCGGTATTGTGCTTTCGGGTACTGAAATAAAGTCAATTCGTGCAGGTGGCGTTAATTTAAAAGATGCTTGGTGTAATGTTGAAAACGGCGAAATGATGATTAAACAAATGCACATTAGCCCTTATGACCACGGAAATATTTTCAACAAACCTCCCGCAAGAGACCGTAAGTTGCTTCTTCACAAGCGTGAAATTATGCGCCTTTTTGGAACAGTCAAGCAAGAGGGTTTGGCGTTAGTGCCATTGTCACTTTATTTTAAAGGTTCTCTTGTAAAGGTGCAGTTAGGACTTTGCAGAGGTAAAAAACTTCACGATAAGCGTCAAGTTGCCGCAAAACGCGATGCTAACCGCGCAATCGACAGAGCAATCAAAGAACAAAATAGATAAAAAAGTATACTTCTTCACTATTCACTATTACTTTTTACTTCAAATACGGGGGTGTAAAGGTTTCGACAGGGATTTTGAAGTATTGGAAGCGAGCAGCGGTGCGGTACCGCTTAACAAGCCGCACACAAAATTAAGTAACAACAATAAAGTTGCTTTAGCTGCCTAATTAGGCGGCTCATCTGAACCCGAAGTATCGCGGTCGGGGGAAGGTGTCATTTTAGCGATGAACGTGAACAGCAAAGTGTCTCATTTGCTGTCACGAAGTAGAGACTACCGAATATTGCAGTTCGACACTTAACGGCAATATAAGGGAATTTTAAAGATGTGTCTGCGCTCGGAGATGCCGATATGGATAGATTTTTGGACAGGGGTTCGATTCCCCTCACCTCCACCAAAAAAGTCGTATCAATAGGATACGACTTTTTTATTCAAGTCGCAGACTTGGCATATCATCACCGCACGAAGTGTGGTGGATATCATCAGCCCTTTGGGCTGTATATCATCACGCTCCGGCGTGTATTCTCTGCGACATGATGATATGCCACTCTTCGAGTGGATGATATGCAATTTCTTCGAAATTGATGATATACAACGGCAAGCCGTTGATTTTTTGTTAGAATGTGATATAATACACTCAAAGAGGTGATATTATGCCAAAGAATTATTTGCTCATATATTCCGAACAACTTGCAACAGAAATAGAACTGCTTTGCCAAAACATAAAAGCTCCGTCAAACACCTTCTTCCAAATTCGTAAAAGCTCAAGCAGTATTTATGCGAATATTCGTGAAGCGAATTACGGACAGAGCAAATCGGATATGGTTTCAAAGTTTGAAATTGCTCTCAAAGAATGTAGTGAAACAGAAGGCTGGTTAAAGCTATTGTTTAACACTAACGCTATAGACGAAGAAACTTTCAAGACATATCGCAATCTTTGCGGGCGAATTAGACGAATGCTGATTTCAAGTTGTAAAACATTAAAAGAGAATACTTAATACAATTTAAGAACCTATCTCTCGGAGGTGTTCGCACCTTCGGTGGATGGGTTCTTTTTACTTTCGTTAAAACTACGGTATATCGTTAATTTTGTGAGTGATCGTTAAAATTGAAGTTTTTCATTTTTTATTCCAATTTGTATTGATTTTTCTCCAAAATAGTGCTATACTGATTATGCCAAACCAACTGAATATTTTTAGCAAGGGCTATTTTTATCTTTATGGGATAGTTGTACCCTTTTTTAGTCATACTTATTATGAGTTTGTTAAAAATGCAAATTCCTACTGAGTATGGCGATAATTAGGTATAGTTCTTGCTATATCAGTTGGTTTGGCGACTATCGGAGTTTGCGTTTTTAGTGCGGTTTACTTCGGTAGCCGCACTTTTTATTTATCAAATTTTCAAGGAGTTAAAATCATTATGAGCACACAAAAACTTCGAACCCCGATTGCTGCAATTCTATCATTATTGCACACTATACTAGATATAGTGTCATTTATTGCAATGTCTCCTATAGGACTGGCAAGTAACCCACTTATTATGCTATCGATTCCACTCGATATATTCTTGTGTATTATTCTTTTTAAAAAGAAAAAAGATAATATTTTGATATTTGCAATAGCCGCATATGCTCTCAAAAGTTTAATAAGCTTTGTTGTACATATTACAAATTTGAATATCAATGTGCTATTTAATGCAGTTGCTTATTGTCTTGTATTACTTCTCGCAATAGCCTTCAGTGATCAATCGCTGATTAAAATCGATTTGAGCAAAGTTAAAAAGCATTATAAAATGTTGAATAGGATAGCTTTAATTCTTTTTTTAGTAGCTCCATTTATGAGTACTATTTATTGGAGTGATATAATTTTGCTGTTTTCAACGGCCATCGGAGTATTGATTTTTTCCTTGTTACACATATTTACTTTTATTTCCCTTGTTAATTGGCTTATAAATCCTTATAAAGATGTTGACTATGGTGATGCATATTGTTCGATGGCAAAGCATATTTTTCTATCCATATTTACCTGCGGTATTTGGCCGTTGATATGGATTTATCGAATTACTACATATCTCAACAAGGCTCCTAATAGTGAATATTATAATCCTACAAGCAAATTGTTGCTTTGCATATTTGTTCCATTTTATCAAATATTTTGGTTTTACAAACACGGGCAAAGAATTGATAGTATTTGTCAAAGCAAGAATCGCAATTCAAATATGGCAACCTTGTGCTTGGTATTAGCAATATTTATACCTTTTGTAGCTACAATAATAATGCAGGATACAGTAAATCAACTTAGTATGATGGAGAGTCAAGAACAAAAATTATATGAAGTGGGGCAGGAGATTGTATCACCATAGTAACAATATTGTTTTTGAAATCTACGCGTCTGTAGACTATAAAATCAACCTATCATTAAATTTGAATCCGCTTGGGTGAAAAATCATCCGTTTTTGACTTTACTCATCCGCTTTCAATTTTGTATCCTTTTCGTAGCCCTTTCACAAAAAAGCACTAATCGTTATACGATTAGTGCCTTTTTAACTAAGTGTGCCTTTTGGCAGACTTAACTTCACTTTTTGTTTATCCTTTATGCTTAATTAATCCTAAGGCTTTTGAAATTTCCATAACTACAAGAGGTACTAATATAAGGCCTAATGTTATTAAATAAAGTTTTAGGTTCAAAGTGGTGAGTTCGAAAATCACGCGCAAAGGTGTAAATAATACCAAAAGTACCAAAGCGGTAGAAGCGAGAGCGGCTAAATTTAAGTTGCGGTTTGTAAAGAAACCGATTTTAAATAGTGAATGTTCAGAACGCATATTAAATGCTTGAACTACTTGGCTTAATGCTAAAACTGCAAAAGCCATTGTTTGACCACCCTCAAGTGTGCCTGTAGATTTTTCACCGACATAGAAAGCAATAAGGGTTAAAAGGGCAAACATAAAGCCTTGTAAAACCATACGCACACCAAAACCGTTAGCGAAAATACTTTCATTTTTAGGTTTAGGTTTTTTGTCCATAACATCTTTTTCAACCGCTTCCATACCGAGCGCAATAGCGGGTAGCGAGTCGGTTACAAGGTTAATCATCAAAAGTTGCATAGAAAGAAGTGGGGTTTTGTGCCATAAAAGCATAGCCACAAAAACGGTTATAACTTCACCGATATTTGTTCCTAATAAGAAGCCAACAACTTTTTTAATGTTAGCGTAAATACCTCTACCTTCTTTAACAGCGTCAACTATTGTAGCAAAGTTATCGTCAGTAAGGGTCATATCAGCGGCGCCTTTAGCAACATCAGTACCGGTTATACCCATAGCGCAACCAATGTCAGCAGCTTTAAGGGCAGGAGCATCGTTAACACCGTCACCTGTCATAGAAACTACTTGACCTTTTCTTTGCCAAGCCTTAACTATACGGATTTTATTTTCAGGTGAAACACGCGCATAAACGCTTATGTTTTCAACCTTACTATCAAGTTCACTATCGGTCATATTATCAAGTTGGGTACCTGTAATAGCAAGGTCACCCTCTAATAAAATGCCTAATTCACGCGCAATAGCGGAAGCAGTAACAATATGGTCGCCTGTAATCATAATAGGTTTAATACCAGCCTTTCGGCAAATAGCAACAGCTGCCTTTGCTTCGGGGCGGGGTGGGTCAATCATACCAACAAGACCCATAAAGGTAAGTCCGTCTTCAAGGGTTTCGCTTGTAGCGTT
Source organism: Acutalibacteraceae bacterium (assembly GCA_045587685.1). Lineage (GTDB taxonomy): Bacteria > Bacillota > Clostridia > Oscillospirales > Acutalibacteraceae > UBA737. The sequence continues at coordinate 52,061 of JAZNCS010000051.1, read as the reverse complement.
TTCGGGCAAAGCATCAATTTCTTTATAAGCAATAGCCAAAACACGAAGCGCATCATTACTCATACTTTCGGTAATAACTTTTGCTTTTTCAAGGTCACCTTTAATACAACGTTCAGCCATCATATCAAAAGCGCCCTTAACAATAACTATTGTTTTGCCATCAATTTTATTAACTGTTGACATCAACTTACGGTCAGAGTCAAAAGGAATTTCAAAAATTCGAGGATATTTATTATTAAGGTCTTCTTTAGTGCTACCGTTTTTATATGCGGCTAAAACAATAGCAGTTTCGGTAGGGTCGCCAATGTGCTGTTCTTCAGTACCATTAAATACTACCGAGCCATCTGAACAAAGTGTACCGTAATTTAAAAGTTGTTTTATTTGTTCGCTATTATTATTGCTTATAAGTTCAATTTCGCCACCGTCAACGTAAGCCTTTGTAAGTGTCATACGGTTTTGGGTCAAAGTACCCGTTTTATCCGAACAAATAACCGAAGCGCCACCTAAAGTCTCAACTGCAGGGAGTTTACGAATAAGCGCGTTTTTCTTAACCATACGTTGAACACCAATAGAAAGCACAACCGTTACAATAGCAGGAAGGCCTTCAGGAATAGCCGATACGGCAAGAGAAATTGATGTCATAAATATTTCTAAAACAGGGATTTTATTAGCAATACCAACTATAAATATAATAGCACAAGCGGCAATAGCCATAATACCAAGATATTTACCAAGTTGGGCAAGTTTTTGTTGGAGAGGGGTTTGGGTTTCGCTTTCATTATCAAGCAAATTAGCGATTTTACCCATTTCGGTATCCATACCTGTAGCAGTAACAACAGCTACAGCAGTACCATAGGTAACTGAACAACCTGAGAATACCATATTTGTACGGTCGCCAATAGGCGCATCTTCTTTTACATTAGCCAAATAATCTTTTTCAGAAGGAACCGATTCACCCGTAAGGGCGGATTCTTCGGATTTTAAACTTGCGCTTTGCAAAAGTCTAGCATCAGCAGGGATAAAATCACCGGCTTCAAGGCGAATGATATCACCGGGAACAAGTTCAGACGCATCGATTATTTTTTCAACACCGTCACGAATAACCCTTGCGTGTGGCGCGGACATATTCTTAAGCGCATCAAGTGCCTTTTCGGCTTTACCTTCTTGGTAAACACCCATAACGGCGTTTAATATAACAATAAGAAGAATTAAAGCGGGTTCAAACAATTCGCCCCAATTTTTTTCAACACAAATTACAGTAAAAGAAACAATAGCTGCTGCAATAAGTATTAAAATCATTGCATCTTTAAATTGGTCAATAAAGCGTTGAAAATTAGTTTTCTTTTTCTTTTCGCGAAGTTTATTAGCACCATATTTTTCTAAACGAACACCGGCTTCTTTGCTTGAAAGACCTGTGCTTTGGTCGGTAGAAAGGGTTTTAATAACTTCTTTTGCATCAGTAGAATGAGCAATCATTTAAAATCCTCCATATAATAAGAATATAATTAGTATACCATATTATTTTAATTTTTCCAATAGTTTACAATATTTATTCATAAAAAATTAACCCCGTATTTTAAAATACGGGGTTTAAAATTATTTTATAACCTTTACTTTAGCACCGTTACCAATACCTGCGGCATTAGCATCGTCAGTATCAATATGCATTTCCAAACGGAATGCCTTATTAACTCTAACTTGAACGTCGTAGAAAGTAGTGCGTCTCGCACCCTCAACATCAACGGTTACATAAGCACCATCTTTAATACCGAAAGCAGCGCCTTCTTCTTCGCTCATATGGATATGGCGGTTAGCAATAATGCAACCTTCTTTTAATGTTACAGTACCTTTTGGTCCAATAATAGTAATTGGAGCAGAACCTGCAATATCACCTGATTCGCGAACAGGAGGTTTAACCTTTAATACAAAAGAGTCGGTACGGGAAATTTCAACCTGTGAAGCTTTACGAACAGGACCTAAAACTCTTACGTTTTCAATAGGGCGAAGAGAAGGACCAACAATAGTAAGAACTTCTTTACAAGCGAATTGACCCGGTTGAGACAAATCTTTAATAGGGGTGAGTTCGTAACCTTTTCCGAAAAGAGTTTCAAGGTCAGCAGTGCTTAAGTGAATGTGGCGGTTTGAAACACCAACGGGAACCATATTGTTAGATGAGGTTTTGCCGTATTCAGCCATAACACGTTCAACCACTTCGGCAACTAATTTAGAATCATAAGCCATAGTAAAAAACTCCAATCAATTAAATAATACGGAAACTGTCAGCCATTACACAACGGCGTTGACGTGTAAAGCTACGAGCACAGGTGATACCTTCGCCTGTAGGACCTGCGATTGTGAAGGTTGCGTGACCTTCGCCTCCAAAACCGATACCTGCATAAGAAGGAGCATTCTTAACAAAGATAGTAGTTTCAACCGCTTTAGCAAAGCGAGAAAGGTTGTCAATGTTTTTAGAGTGCATATGTGCAGTGTGGCGGTTACCGTGTTCAGCCTTAACAGCTAATTCAATAGCTTCATCAATATTATCAACGCGAACGATAGGTAATATTGGCATCATAAGTTCTTCTTGAACAAATTCGTGGTCAAATCCGGTTTCGCAGATAATACAACGGATATCTTTGCTAACTTGAACGCCGATTTTTGCAAGTAAAACATCAGCATCGCGGCCAACGCAGTCGCGGTTAACGATTTTCTTAACCTTACCGTTTTTATCGGTCTTTTCAACAAGAACAACCTTAGCTAAGCGGTCAGCTTGTTCAGCGTTGATTAAGTAAGCACCGTTTTTAAGCATATTTGAAATAAGCTCATCAGCAATATTACGGAAAGCAAAAACTTCTTTTTCAGCAATACAAGGTAAGTTGTTATCAAATGTGCAACCATCAATAATATCTTTACCTGCTTTTGCGATGTCTGCAGTATCGTCAACGATAACAGGAGGGTTACCTGCACCTGCGCCGATTGCCTTCTTACCTGAAGAAAGAACTGCGCGAACAACGCCAGGACCACCTGTGCAAACTAATAAACGAATAGCAGGATGAGATTGCATTATAGAAGCAGATTCTAAGGTTGGCTTCTTCATAGAGCAAACCAAAATGTCAGGACCGCCCATTGCTTTACAAGCACGGTTTACAAGGTCAACTGCATAGTTAGAAGTAGCAATAGCATTTGGGTGTGGGTTGAATACAACGCCGTTACCTGCAGCTATCATACCAATACTGTTACAAATAACAGTTTCACTTGGGTTGGTACTTGGTGTGATTGCACCAACAACACCAAATGGTGCCATTTCAACTAATGTAAGACCATTATCGCCTGTTTTTGCGGCTGAAATAATATCTTCGGTACCGGGGGTTTTGTCAGCAACCAAAAGGTGCTTTAAGCGTTTATGCTCAACCTTACCCATACCTGTTTCAGCAACGCCGAGTTTAGCCATAATTGGAGCTTCCTCACGTGTTAAGCGGCGAATTTCGGTTATGATTTTTTCACGTTCTTCAACCGACATAGCACGAACAGCTTGATAGCCTTTGCTTGCAGCTGCAATAGCATCGTTCATATCATCAAATACACCGATAAGTTTGCGTCCACCGTATTGTGTGGAATCCCAACTGTTAGTTGGTGCATCTTGCATTTTATTTAAAACTTGACTAACTACCTGACGAATTTCAGCTTCAGAAATTGTTGTTGCCATTTGTTTTTCACTCCTTATAAATTTGAAGGTACAAAACCTTATTTGATTTTAATGTTTTTTATTTTAAAAAATCAGTTCAACTTCTTTTTTATTTAAAAAGTCAACCCATTCTTTAGTTGGTTCACTATCAGTAACAATGGTATCAATAGCATCAAAATCGCAAACCTTAACAAAAGAAATTTTATCGAACTTTGTGCTGTCAATAGCGAGTATTTTCTTTTCTGCCGCAGCGAAGATTGCCCGTTTTATAAGGGAATCACGCTCGTTAGAATCGGTAATACCATTTGAAATATCAATACCCTTTGAAGAACACACGGCTAAATCTACGTGGAAACCGTTAATCATTTTTTTAGCGCAATCGCCAACCAATGATAAAGCGCCTTTTTTAAGATTTCCGCCTGTTGAAAGTATGTTCCAATCTTCCTTATCGGCAAGTTCTAAAAGAATTTCAACCGAGTTTGTAATAAGGGTTATATTTTTGCGGTTTTTAATATATTTTGTAACAAAGATAGCGGTTGAACTAGCGTCAAGCATAATATAATCGCCATCGTGAATCATATCACCTATTTTTTCAGCAATATGTTGTTTTAACTCAACATTTGAGCGTTTGCGAACGCTATAGGGAAGGTCGGTATTAAGGTTTTGATTTGCTACCGCACCGCCGTAGGTTTTTTTAGCAAGTCCTTCCTTATCAAGCTTTTCTAAATCGCGGCGAATGGTTTCTTCGGTAACATCAAATTCCTGACTTAAATCAGCAACTATAACTTTACCTTCCATAGTAAGCTTTGTGAGGATGGCGTTTCGCCTTTCAATAGCGAGCATAAGGACACATCCTTTTAAATATTTTATGTTTTAAACGGCAATATTAAAGAATACTTTGCCAACTTTTCTCGTCAGGGTGAGGAATAACAGCACTGTCAAGGAACATTCCGTTTTCACCGGCACCTTGGGTTGCTCTTTCAATAGCAGCCTCAACTGCAGCAATTTCACCTGTGAGAAGCAAGTAAGATTTACCGCACATACCACGCGCTAAACGAAGCTCTATTAAATCAACCATAGCGGTTTTTGCGGCAATATCAGCAGCAACAATAGCAGCTGAAGAAGAGAAGGTTTCCAAAACGCCTAAAGCGTTAGGAGCTTCAATATTGGTTGAACCGTAAAGTGCATCAAATATTGATTCGTGTGGGTTACCTAAAACAAATTTATCAATCAATGCATCGGGATTATTTGTGTACGCAGCTTCTACAGATGCTCTAACGGCACTTAACTCGCCACTAATAAGTACAATATATTTACCGGGGCAAACAGTATTTGCTTCGATAATATCAACTTCGGCGGTTTTAACCATAACATCTGCGGCTTTAATACCCGAAGATACAGTTTTAAATTCAACCATTCCAATTGCTTTTCGCACTGTGAATCCTCCTAATTAGAATTAATTTCTAACTTCAATAGTAATAAATTTGTCTGAAATCTTTGTGATTTCACCCTTGATAGAAGAGTGAATATTTACACTTAATGCTTTATCTGCGGCAGCGGCTATAACTTGACCTTCTTTTACAAGGTCGCCAACTGCTACGACAGGTATAGCAGGTGCTCCGATATGTTGTGATAAAGGTATTTTAACGCTTGTAGCAGTAACAGGCGCACTTTTAAGCGGAGCGGGTTTATTATAAGCAACAAGACCGAGTCTTGCAATTAAACGGCTCATAGGAACCAAACGTCTTTCTCTTGAAGGGTTAACTGACTTTTGTTCAGCATCTTGCGGTGGGCGAACACCGTTTGAGCGAAGCCCTGACTTACAAGAATCTAACAAAGAACGTGGATGAAGTCCTTGGCCACAAGAATAAAGTTCGCAAAGTCCGCAACTGCAGCAGAACAATGAATTAACGTATGGTGAAGCATCCTTAGTAAAATTATTTGAAGCGTAAAGCATAAATTTGCCAGGTTCAATCGGATGTCCTAAAAGATTGCGAGGGCAAAGGCTTGTGCAATAGTCACATTGGCAACAAGCAGCCATAGCACGTTTAATATCAATAGTAGTTTTGCTTTGTTTCTTTTTAACTAATGTATGTGATGCAGGTAAAACAATAACTGCATTTGTGGTTTTTGTAACCGTTTGGTATTCGCTTCCGATATTACCAGTCATAGGACCGCCCATTATTAAAACGGGTTCTTCGGTAGTAGCGCCACCCGCGAGTTCAATTAATCTTGAAACGGGTGTACCTATAGGTACATTTAATGTAACGGGGCTCGCAACCTCACCAACAACGCTAACAAATTTGTGTGTAACGGGGTGACCACCAAGAAGTTTAGAAAGGTTGTAAACAGTTTCAACATTAAAAACTGTAACACCAACATCAATTGGTAACTTTCCGGGTGGAACTACACGTTTGGTTGCTTCATAAATAAGCACAACTTCATCACCGGCAGGGTAAACCTCCGGCAAAGCGTGTATTTTCATATTATCAAAGGAGTCAAGTTGGCTTTCAACGGCATTAAAGGTTCTTTTATAAGCCTTTTTAATGCCAATGATTACATTCTTTGCTCCTATTGTTTTCGCAATTAAATCTAATGCGGATAAAATATCATCAGTGTAACGCTCTAACACCTGACGGTGAAGTTTCAAAAGCGGTTCACATTCCGCACAGTTTAGAATAATAGTGTCGGCACGTTTGTCAAGCTTTGCGTATGTAGGAAATCCTGCACCGCCAGCACCTACAACGCCACCTTCACGTAATAGGTTTTTTAATTCCTCTAAATTCATTTCTTAACGACTCCGGCTAATCCGATTCCATCATCTACAATACCTACAATAGCAGCATCAATAGGAGAGTCGGTCATATCACAGCCGATTCTTGCAGCGCTGCCTGTAGCAACTAAAACAATTTCGCCTATACCGGCGCCAACATTATCAATAGTAATAATTTTTTCAGCTGAGTTGCCCCATTTTTCTAAAGGTTCAACAACCATAAATTTACAGCCGATTAACTTTTCATTTTTGCGTGTAGAAACAATACTTCCTACAACTTTTCCAACGAACATATTGTTCACCGTAACTTTCTTGAAGATTGGTGTAAAAAATATTCTTTTTTACGTTTAATGTCACGCTACGGCGGGGAAGGCAAACGCCCTCCCGCCGAAAAAGTTTAAATTACTTTAAAACAGGGAGAATTTTCTCCACGTCTGCGTGTGGTCTTGGGATTACGTGAGTAGCAACTAATTCGCCAAGTTTAGAAGCAGATGATGCACCAGCTTCAACAGCAGCCTTAACAGCGCCAACATCACCACGTACCATAACAGATACGAGTCCGGAACCGATTTTTTCAGTACCGATGAGTTCAACGTTTGCAGCTTTAACCATAGCATCAGCAGCTTCGATAGAAGCAACTAAACCTCTGGTTTCAACCATACCTAATGCTTCGAGTGCCATTTTTGTTTCCTCCTGTATTAATTTAATTATTTATTAAGAGTGGGTAAAATTTTCTCCACATCTGTGTGTGGTCTTGGGATTACGTGAGTAGCAACTAATTCGCCGAGTTTAGAAGCGGATGATGCACCAGCTTCAACAGCAGCCTTAACAGCGCCAACATCACCACGTACCATAACAGATACGAGTCCGGAACCGATTTTTTCAGTACCGATGAGTTCAACGTTTGCAGCTTTAACCATAGCATCAGCAGCTTCGATGGAAGCTACTAAACCTCTGGTTTCAACCATACCGAGTGCTTGAAGTGTCATTTTTTTAACCTCCTTTACAGGTTTAGTATCCTGAGCAGTTTGCTCTGTGGCTGGAGTTGTTTGTTCTTTAGCCATTTTCAACACCTGCTTTTTTCTTAATTCTTGAGGCGCTGAGTTCAAGTATTCTTTCTGTTTCCTCGTGTGGACTTGCAATAACTGCATATGCACAAGGCTTTTTAATACAACCTGCAACTGCATTTTCAACAGCTGCAGAAACAGCAGAAATATTACCTTGAACTATAACTGTAACTAAACGACCACCAAGTTTACGTTCCCATGTAACAAATTCCACTTCAGCGGATTTGCACATAATATCAAGGCAGTCAATAGCAGCAGTTACACCAGAAACCTCTACTAGTCCTAAAGATTTCATTGAAAAAAACTCCTTAGTGAGATTATATGTTTACCTATTAGAGTTTTGGTAAAATCTTTTCAACGTCTGCGTGTGGTCTTGGGATTACGTGTACAGCAACTAATTCGCCGAGTTTAGAAGCAGAAGAAGAACCAGCTTCAACAGCAGCTTTAACTGCACCTACGTCACCACGTACCATAACAGATACGAGTCCGGAACCGATTTTTTCAGTACCGATAAGAGTTACTTCAGCAGCTTTAACCATTGCATCTGCTGCTTCGATTGCTGCGGTAAGACCGCGGGTTTCTACCATACCAAGAGCTTCTTTAGACATAATATTTATCCTCCAATAGATTTGTTTTAATTTTTATCAAAAGCGTTAAGCTTGAGTAACGGTTCTGTTTGAGATTCGGTGTTAGGGATAATGTGTGTAGAGATAACGCCTGAAACACGTTCAGCAGCCTCTCTTGCAGCTTCAACAGCTGCGGTAACATTATCAACAGTACCTCTGAATTTTAATGTAACAATAAGCGGAACCGGTAAAGCGTCAGCGTTTCCGGGCTTGTTTTTATCAAAGTTTTCAACGGTAACATTTGCAGCTTTGCAACCTGCGTCACAAGCAACAAATCCAGCCACCAAACCATAAACTTCAATTATTCCGGTTGCTTTTCCCATTGATTACACCTCTTATTTATTAACGATAGCAATCTTGAGACCTTCCATTTTCAAGTTAGTCTCTAATGCTTCGTTGATTTGTTCAAGAGGGAATTTGTGGGTTATAAGCTTTTCAATCGGTAATCCAATACCTTTAGCGCGTTTTAAGAAATCAAAGGTTGTAGCATAGTCACGAAGTGTGTATACCCAAGAACCAACAGTTGTAATTTCTTTTGCGCAAATGTCAAAGTGTGGATTGATTGTAGCATCGCCACCGTTAATGAAGAAACCAAGTTCACACAAGCCACCGCCGTTGCGGATAAACTTGTAAATGTTAGCGTGAGCTATAGGTGAACCTGTGCATTGGAAAGCAAAGTCAGCAAGATAACCGCCGAAAGCATTTTGTACTGCGCCAGCCAAAGCTTCAATGCCTTTATGTTCTTTAAAGTTAACTGATGTATTAGCGCCCATTTCTTTAGCAAAAGCGAGACGCTTTTCATCACCATCAACCGCAACAATGTTTTCAACACCCATTGTGCGAAGGATTGCGATACAAATAAGACCGATAGGTCCGCAACCTTGAACAACTACACGGCTGTTAAAACGTAAAATACCGGTGGTCTTTGCGCGTTCTACAGCGTGAATTAAAACTGCACAAGGTTCGATAAGAATACGTGAATCTAAGTCGAGGTCGCTAACATTAAATACTGTTGAACCACCGCGAATTACCATATAATCAGCAAACCAGCCGTTAAGATGAATATCGTCATCAGGAAGAAGACCATAAACATCAGCACCGCCAACGTTTTGCTTATTAAGGTCGAACATTGTAATGTCAGGATTATCCTTGAAAATCATACAGGTAACAACTTTATCACCTATATTTAAAGGTTTACCTGCAGAGTCTACCTTAACATTTTTACCCATCTTAACGATTTCGCCTGTACCTTCGTGACCGAGGGCAACAGGAATTAAACCGAATGGGTCTCTTTTAAATTCGTGTGCGTCAGTACCACAAACACCGCAGCCTTCAACCTTAACTAAAATATCATCATCACCGATTTCAGGGATTGGATATTCTTTAAGGTCAAAGTTTTCGAGTTTTGTAAGCATAGCGACACGGCATTTTGAAGGAATGTTGCCGTTTGAAGCAGAAGGAGCAGCGTTGCCCTTCATACCTTCTAAAACTTGGCGAACGATAACTTCAATATTTTGAGAATTTATATCCATTAGTGTTTGCCTCCGCTGTTTTCAAATATTTCCTTGCCATATTCAGCAAGAGCAGTGTCCTGTTCTTCACTGCCACCGCTTACTCCAAGTCCGCCTACAATATTTCCGTAGGAATCGTATAAAGGTTCGCCACCGCCGAAAATAACAATTTTATTATCATTAGTAAATTGTATTCCGTAAAGTGAGCCACCCGGTTGAGCAAGGGTTTTAAGTTTAGAAGTGGACATTTTTAATGAAACTACGGTAAACGCCTTGCCGACTGCAATATCGTAACTGGCTATGTACGAATCATCCATACATTCAACTAAAATAGGTCTTGCTGAACGGTTGGAAATTGCAACCACAGCATTTACGCCCATTTCTCTTGCCTTGGCTTTTACCTTTTCTGCCAGACGAAGCGCAGCCTTAAGCGTTATTTCGTTTTGCGGTTTAACTTTTTCAACAACCGCTTCAACTATTGAACGCAGGGCTTGTTCATCCATAGTGCCACCTCTTATTTACCAAGCTGTTCTAAAACGCGCTTTGTAATTTCAGAAACTAAATCACCTTCGTTAGAAGAGTGGTTGCAACTACCGTTGCAGCCGTGGCAACTTGGAAGACCTGCCTTCTTGTTAGGACAAAGGTTTGCAGGGTGTTTGCCTGGGAGACCAAATTGACGGCGGATTTCATAAAGTCTTTGAACTTGTGAATCAGAAAGTTCCTTAGGACCGCCTAATTGTTTAGAGATGAAGAGAAGTTGAGCATAGAATTCAACTGATTCCATCTTATGATAAGCATTTAAAAGGCTGTCTGAGAAAGCGAGTGCGCCGTGGTTCTCAAGTAATACAGCATCAAAATGTTGTAAGTGTTCAGAAACTGCGTCTGGAATTTCTTCGGTAGAAGGTGTACCGTATTTAGCGATTGGAACACATCCTAAAGCGATAACAGCTTCAGGCATAATAGGTTGTGTAAGTGGGATACCAGCGATAGCGAAGCCAGTAGCATACATTGGGTGAGCGTGAACTACTGAATTAACATCAGGACGCTCTTTGTATACACGCATGTGCATCTTAATCTCTGAAGAAGGTTTAAAGCCAGGATTTGCTTGTAAAACCTTACCGTCTTTGTCAACCTTACAAATGTATTCAGGGGTCATAAAGCCCTTACTAACACCTGTAGGGGTGCAAAGAAATTCGTTATCGTTAAGCTTTACAGAGATGTTACCATCGTTAGAAGCAACCATTCCTCTGTCATAGATACGCTTACCGATTTCGCAAATTTGTTTTTTAATTTCGTACTCATTTACCATAATGCATTTTTCTCCTTTGCATAATAATATACTTTTTTGACATCTTAATTATAACACAGTTTTTATCACAAGTCAACATTAAATGTTGGTTTTTTCTTGTTTTTTGTCAACTTTTTTTGGGTTTTTGTTGTTTTCGATGTGGTTTAATACATCAGTAACACCTTCACCGGTCAAAGAATTGACATGAAAAACGGTTTTACACCCCGAAAGTCGCAACCAATTTTCAGCGCGTTTTGGATCAGCTTTGTCGATTTTGGTGACAATTCCTATTACCTCGCGGTTAACAAGACAGGTAATGCAAGGCGGAAATAGGGAATAATCATCATTTGCTGCTATAAGAAGTGCAACAACATCGGCTTCGTAAGAGTATAAAGCTAAAGCGCAACCTAAATTGTGGTTTTCGGCATACTCGCCGGGTGTGTCAATAAGAACATCACCGTAATTTACATATTGTGTTTTGTGATAGGTAACTGTTTCGCCCTTTAATGCTTGAGTTAGGGAGGTTTTACCGCAACCGCTGCGGCCTATAAGTAAAAGCCGTTTGCTCATGTGCGTGTAATCTCACAAACTGAAAAGCCAAGTTTTTGAATAGCGTATTCCGTAACTGCTGCAAGTGAAGCTTCAACCTGTGAAACGCTTCCTGTTACAATAACGGTTCCGCTAAAACGGTCTACAAATCCAAGTTCAACACCCGAAGCCTTTAGAGAAATATCGCCTGCAATAATTGCGGTTTCGCTTGGGCTTAAGGTTAGAATACCAATTGCGCCTGCGTGGTTCTTTGCGGGGTCAAGACCTAACTTTTGATAAAGAACTTCATCAGGGTTAGCAATTATATGGGCTAATGTGATTTGTTTACCGGGAACAAGCTCTTGAATAATTCTTGTCTTGTTTTGGTCGTTAATAGAATCAAAAGCCATAAATTAACCTCCCATATGTACTGTTAATCCGTAGGATTTTGCAACTTGGATTAACGATTGCATTTTTTCGTTTGTAGGAGAAGGAATGTCTCCCATTAAGTACGGACGGTTAAGACCATCGTACTTATCCTTACCCATTCTGTGATATGGGAGAAGGTGTATTTCGCGAACACCGTTAAGCGAAGCGGCAAAAGAGGCAATATTTGCTATTTCACTTTCGGTATCGTTAAAGGTTGGAATAACCGGCACACGAATAATAAGTCTTTCACCTAATCTACTTGCAATGTATTTTGCGTTTTCAAGTATTAACTCGTTAGGTTGAGTAGTGAATTCTTTATGTTTATTACTATCGGTGTGTTTGATATCCATTAAATAATAATCTAAATAAGGTAAAAGTTTTTCAATAACCTCGGGTTTAGCGAAACCCGTAGATTCTATTGCGGTTGAAAGACCAACATCTTTACAAGCTTTTAAAATCGCTGCTGCAAATTCGGGTTGGTTTAAGCATTCGCCACCTGAAAGGGTAACGCCGCCGCCTGAATGTTTGTAATAAGGTCTATCGCATATTACTTCATCAAGCACTTCTTTAACCGTTACATCTTTACCGATTATTTTTGTTTTTCCACCTTGAATCATTTCTTCAATTTGGTAAGACTGTGATTCAGGATTACAACACCAACGGCACCTTAAAGAACATCCCTTTAAAAAAACGATAGTTCTTATACCGGGGCCATCGTGTGTGGAGAAGCGTTGGATATCGAAAATTCTGCCTTTAACCGACAAATAATTTTCGTCCATTAAAATCCTCCTTGCTCGGTACGGTTAATAATATCATCTTGTAAAGAACGGGAAAGGGTAGTGAACAAAGCACTGTAACCCGCAACACGAACTACCAAGGATTTATATTTTTCAGGGTTGGCTTGAGCATCGCGTAAGGTTTCGCGGCTAACAACGTTAAATTGAACGTGGCTGCCTTTTTGGTCGAAATATCCGCGAACTAATGCTACGAAACTTTCAAGACCGCTTCTACCTGCAAGTGCACTTGGGTGGAACTTCATATTAAATAATGTTCCGTTAGAAGCAATATAATGGTCAAGTCTTGAAACCGAGTTAGCCGAAGCGGTTGGACCTTTAATGTCGCGACCTGCTGCAGGGGAAACACCATCTGCTACAGGGGTAAATGCTAAACGGCCGTCAGGTGTAGCGCCTGTTTGAGCGCCCAAAGGAACGTTTGCTGAAACAGGATAAAGACCTGCTTGGTAAATACCACCACGTGGGTTTCTATATTTTTCAATAGGTCTTGTATATGTATAAGCAACATCGCGAGCAAAACTATCAATTTCAGGAATATCGTTACCGAATTTTGGCAACGCTTCAATTTCATCAAGCAATTTTTGATATTTTGCTTTTTGCTCATCTGAACAAGGATTTTGTGAAACTGCAAGATAAATGTTTTTAACATCATCGGCAGTTAATGTTTTACCGCTTTCAACAAGTTGAGAAGCAACCTGTTTTGTAAGTTTTTCCGCGGTACGAACATCCATATCTTTACCGTAGTTATTATCGAGCGCTTCTTTAAATTCTTGAAGTGATAATTTCTTTTGTTCGAAAACAAGAGTTTTAACAGCGGTAAGTGCGTCAGCCATATTTGCAATACCGAAACCTTGAGGACCGGTGAAGTTGTAAATAGCGCCGCCTTCTTGTAAACTCTTACCTCTGCCGATACAATCTTCAACCATACAAGATTGGAAAGGAAGTGGGCAACGCTCAGCGTGAGCTAAGTCAATCGCGTTATCAGCGTTTACAAGTAACTCAATAAAGTAAACCATTTGCGCTTTGTAAGCATCATAAAACTCTTCAAAGGTCTTCATATTAGCAACATCGCCTGTGCGAGGGCCTATTTGAACGCCCTTATCAACACCGTTGCTGAATACCATTTCAAGTGGGCGGCACATATTAAAGAATGCGGCATCGTGCCAACCGTCAGTCTTGGCTGATTTTTGCGGCTCAACGCAACCTATAATATTGTAGTCACGCGCATCCTGTAAAGTTAGACCTCTATTTTGAAGAGCAGGGATGATAACTTCATCATTGTAGTAAGCGGGGAGGCCTACGCCTGTTCTTGTAACCTCAGCAGCCTTAAGCATAAAGTCATGCGGTGTTCCATTCCAAACGCGAACTGAAAGAGAAGGCTGAGGAAGCATAACGTGCATTGTTGCATTCATACACATGAAAGACAAATCGTTTGTAGCGTCTCTACCAAATTCATCTTGTCCGCCAACTATTAAGTTTTGGAACAAACTGTAACCTGCAAAGCCTTCAGCCGATGCAGCATCACGACACTTATTAAGGTCGTTAAGTTTAACCCAAATACAGTCAATATATTCTTGTGCTTGTTCGCGGGTTATTTTACCGTTTTCAAGGTCAGCTTTGTAGTAAGGGTACATATATTGGTCAAATCTACCGGGAGAGATTGAGTGACCACTTGATTCGGTCTGTAAAAGCATTTGTATAAACCAGAAAGACTGACAAGCTTCATAGAATGAAGTTGCACCGTTTTCAGGAACACGAGAACAGTTTGCGGCAATAGCAAAAAGTTCGTTGCGGCGTTCTTCGCTTGAACATTCACTGGCTTCCTTTTTAGCAAGGTCAGCATAGCGTTTAGCGTAAGCAGAAGCAGCCTCACAACTAATTATTACAGAGTTAAGGAAGTTGCTGCGTCTTGCATAGTCGCTGTCACTAACATTAAGTTTAGAGAGAGCCTCTTTAGCCTCTTTAATAATTCCTTTATAACCGATTTTTAAAACCTTACCATAGTCAACTGTAACGTGACCGATACCATTATAAAAATAGTTACCCGGGGTGAATATATTATGGTCAATCGCGGTAAGTGCCGCAGGTGACATATAAGCGGTTGCAAGTTCGCTGGTAGTTTTGCCTTTCCAATATTTATAGGTTTCCTTTAAAATAGCCTTTGTTTCTTCGGAAATATAAAAAGGGTCAGCGCTACGGGTTGCAACAGTATCAAACTCATCCTCTAACCACTCGAAAGAATATTCAGGGAAAACCTGACAACTACGGGGGGCTTTTGTATTACTTCCGACAATTAATTCGTTAGGGCGAATAGTAATCGGTATATTTTCTAATATATGAGCAAAAGCTTTAGCGCGACGAAGAATTATAGGCTGACCTTCAGTTTCACGGTAAGACTCAGTAAGTAAAACTGCACGGTCCGCTTCGATTTGAGGCATATTTTCAAATAATGCATCTATTAGAGCCGTAATACGACTTGATTTTTCAATATCTTTAGTATAATATTGTGACATTTAGAGATACCTCCTCACTCTATTGTTAATTTTATTTTACACAAAAACAACATAAAAGTCAACACAAATCTGCTAAAAAAACAATAAAAACACCCAAAAATCCACATTTTTTATCTAAAAAATGCTCTAAAACATAAAAAAGTGACCCATCAAGGCTTGACAGGTCACAAAAAGATTAAAAAACAATGCCTAATTTGTTGAAATAATACACAGGAATTGCACTCCAACCGTGGCACAAACTACCTGAGCCTTGTTGGTCTTTGTAGCCTTCAAGTGTTTCCCAAACCGAAGTTGCACCGTTATCTAACATATATTTATAATTATTGCGAATATCGTTAAGTACAGTGTCTTTATATTTTTCAGTATTATTTTTAAGTAGTGCATCATAAACAAAGGTTTTCATACTCAAGGAACAACTGTGCCAAGTGCCTGTAAGTAAACGCTCACAAATGTTGTTTGCAATATCACCCGTAGCAGTACCCGTTAAAACGGCAAAAGCGTTTGCAAGGTCGCAAAATTCGTTGCCATTTTCGGTTACGGCGTAAGCACCTTCTTTTTCGCGGTAAAAAGTTTCGTTTACCTTTTGGCGTATTTCGTTTGCGGTATTTTTATAAGGAAAATCGTTTCCGGTATTTTTGCAAATATACTCGAAACTGTCAAGCGCCATAACGGTAATTAGATTTATCATAATATCGGGTATAGGTTCATCTCTAAGACCGCAAAAACCTGCAAGATATTCCGACCAATCGTAGAAATTCCAATGTGCTTTATCCTCGAATTTGCAAAGCAAACCGTTTTGCATTTTATCTATAAATGTAGAGATTATGCTTTTAAGTTTTGGATAAATTTCCTTTATAAAGGCAATATCGCCAGAATATTCAAGATATTCCTTAACCGCTAATATATAATATAATGAATAGCAGGGTATGGTAAGGTCTTTAGAACAGGGAAAACAAATAGATAAAAGATTATCGCTTCGCTTGTCTTCGCTTATTAGTTTAAGGTTTGCTTTTGCGTATAGGAAATTCTTATCTTCAAAAGCAAAATAACCGCAAAGCATTTGGTTTCTTGAGTCAAAAGAGTAAAGACATTGTTCGCGCCAAGGACAGTCGACATAATGTTCAAGCATACAAAGTTGTAAGGTGCGAAGACAAACATCATAGATTTGCTTATCGAGTTTTTCTTTTGCAGTAACCTTTTTTACTTTTGCGGGGTAGTATTGCGGAATTATACCGCAGTAGCCGAGTGTAAAAGGTTTTTCGCTAGAAATTTCAATATAACGACAAGCGAGGCGTAACATATAATGCGTAAAGTTGTTTTCGCCTACTTTGGTAATGTATTCATAACTGTAATCGTGGGATAAAACAAAGCGTCTTATTTCATCGTTTTCGAGGCATTCGCTATATGATATAGTGATTTTTTGCTCACAATCTGAGAAAAGTTCTAAATGAGGCAAACCAACAGTTTCGTGACCTAAGTCGATTAAGTATTTGGTTTTATCTTCGGAAATTCTTATTATATTTATATCGCATTTTTTATTAAGACAAAGTTTTTTATTGGGGCGAATATAAAAATTGCAAGGCTTATCAATTATGACCGATTTTGTAAAATTTTCACACGCATTTTTAGGGAAACAATCTTCTTTTGAAGCATCGTAAAGAAAACTGTAACCTACTTGGTCGGAAATAATCTTTTTGTAGCCGTTTTTATATGTATTGCTTAATCTCGAAAGTGTGTTTTCATCGCTAACGGCAAGTGTGTTTTCGCTTTGGTCATAAATTTCGAAAATAAGACCTTGTTTTGCTATAAAATAGCGCTGAATACCTTTATTGTTACCAATATGCCAAACAAGAACAGCAATACTGTTTTTACCTTTATTTAAAAATGGCGTAATATCAAGACTATCGTAAACCTTATAATGTTCAAAACCAAAAAATTGGTTACATTCAAAAAATTCACCATTTATATATAATGTATAGTCGCTGTCGCAAGAAATGTTTAAAAAAGCCTTTGTGCCATCGAATAAAAATTCTTTATAAAATTCGCAATATTCATCTCCAAAAGACTTATGTTTATTCCAAATCCATTTCGAATTTTCAAAAACCGACATATCTTATACCTCGTGTGATTTATTTAGGCTCCCTCTGATGAGGGAGCTGTCAGCGTAGCTGACTGAGGGAGAGATTTTTTAAAGTTGAATTTATATATTCACATACACCGTTAAAATTACGGTCAATATCCAAATTGCATATACTTATAACAGTTAAGTTCATATTTTCCAAATCTTTTGAGCGCAAAAGGTCTTTTCTGATTTGTTCATCGGTGTAATGCCCGCCGCCATCTATCTCAATAACTAATTTTGCTTTTGCGCAATAAAAGTCCACTATATAGTTATCAATAGCTTTTTGGCGTTGGAATCTTATAGGATAAGTGCGTAAAAAATCATACCATAGTTTTCTTTCCCAAGGGGTCATATTTTTTCTTAAAGTTTTTGCAAGAGGGATGTTTGATTTATTATATTTTTTCATATTCTCTCCCTCCGTCAAAACTAAAGTTTTGCCACCTCCCTCGTCAGAGGGAGGCAGAGTTTAAAACTATTCTTTAAAACAATATAACATTTAAAAAAGAGATTTTCAAGATATAAATAAAAAGCACCCATTTGGGTGCTTTTTAGTTTAATCAATATCTCTATCAAATGATATGATTTCGCCGGTTAGAGCGTTTAGGTCATAATCATACTCAACATTGCCGTAATAAAAATCAATTTCGTATTTTAAAACACCATTATCACGGTCAAGGTCAATTTTAAGATTTTTAACCTGTTGCTCGGATAAACCTGCGTGTTCGAGTACAATTTGCTTTGCGCGTTCAGAACCAATTTTTCCCGCGCCCGAATTTCCGTTAAGTCCGGTATTGTCCATAGCCGACTCTAGTACAGTTCCGTTATTGCCGGAAGAACCGTTTCTTGCGTTCATATCACTTTCAGTGCCGCTATTGTCCATACCGCAAGCCGCAAATGAAAAAGCAAAGATTAAAGATAAAGCTAATAAAAGTATTTTTTTCATTTTGATTTCCCTCCCGTAATAGTTTTTGTTTTTTGTTATTAAAAATTCAAAAAATTTTAAAGAAAAAGGCGGAGGGGTAATATTCTATCCCTCCGCCTTTATTATTTTACACAGCTTATATTATTTAAAATAACGACCAAGTAAACCTTCAAAAGCCTTACCGTGACGAGCCTCATCACGAGCCATTTCGTGAACTGTGTCGTGAATAGCATCAAGACCGAGTTCTTTTGCAAGTTTAGCAAGTTCGAATTTGCCGAGTGTTGCACCGTTTTCAGCATCTATACGCATTTCAAGGTTTTTCTTTGTGCTGTCGGTTACAACTTCGCCTAAAAGTTCAGCAAATTTTGCAGCGTGTTCTGCTTCTTCTAAAGCAGCTTTTTCCCAATAAAGACCGATTTCAGGATAGCCTTCTCTATGCGCTACTCTTGACATTGCAAGGTACATACCAACTTCGCAGCATTCGCCGTTAAAGTTTTCGCGAAGACCTTCAATAATTCTTTCATCAACGCCTTTAGCAATACCTACAACGTGTTCAGCAGCCCAAGTTTTTTCACCTGCTTGTTCTTGGAATTTAGAAGCAGGAGCGTGGCAGATTGGGCATTCAGCAGGTGCTGCATCGCCTTCGTGTGTGTAACCGCAGATAAGACATACATATTTTTTCATATTTTTTTTCCTCCGATAATAAGTTTAATTTTTTTTACAATTTTTACAGATACCATACACTATATAAAGTGAATTTTCAGGTGTAAAGCCTTGTTCCATTGCTTTTAAAGATAATATATCATCTTTAAAGTAAGCGTCGGTAATATTTCCGCAACATTTACAGTGCATATGAAGATGTGGGAGAGGGTTTCCATCAAAACGTTCAAACCCATCTCCTAAATTAAGGCTTATAATATCCTTTTCTTCAGTCAAGCATTTAAGGTTACGGTAAACAGTACCTAAACTAATATTAGGAATTCTTTCTTTAACCTTTGTGTAAATCCAATTTGCTGTAGGGTGAGTATCTGTTGAGCGTAAAACTTCTAAAATAGCTTCACGCTGACGAGAATAATTTTTCATTTCAATCACCCAAATCAGTAATGATTACTATTTTATTATACACGAATTTCACCGTTTGTCAATACTTTTTTTGAAAAAATTTTTAGTTGACATTTTTTTGACAATCAATTATCATTATTAGTAGTATATGTGAAAATGTTTGGTTAAATGGTGATTATAAATGAATAATAATTCAATTTCAAATTCAGTTATAAGTAGATTACCAAGGTATTATAGATTTTTAGGTGATTTAAAGTCGGCTGGTTATACAAGAATTTCTTCGCGCGAACTTTCCGAAAAAATGGGGCTTACTGCCAGTCAAATCCGTCAAGATTTAAACTGTTTCGGTGGTTTTGGTCAACAAGGCTATGGCTATAATATTGAATTGTTGCAATCTGAAATTGCGCATATTTTAGGACTTGATAAAATTAAAAGTGCAATACTTATAGGTATGGGTAATTTAGGTAGAGCAGTTACAATGCACATAAATTTTGAGTCTAAAGGTTTTAAGTTGACCGGTCTTTTTGATGCAAAGGAATCTTTGGTGGGTCAAGTGGTTAAAAATTTACCTATTAGAAGCACTGATGATTTAGATGAATTTTGCCGCGAGAATTTCCCCGAGGTTGCAATTCTTTGCATACCTAAAAATGCAGCAGAGGGTATTTGTGAACAGTTAATTAAATTAGGTGTTAAAGGCTTTTGGAATTTCAGTCATTATGATATAGCAATAAATCACCCTGAAGTAAAAGTAGAAAATGTGCATTTTGGTGACATTTTAATGAGACTTTCTTATAAAATGAATAATGAATAATAAAAAGCACCCAAAAGGGTGCTTTTATTTATGAATTGCCTTACGGCGTGATTTGAAACAAAGTTTCATAAGTTGCGCTAAAGCGCATGATTTGCACTTGGTGCATTATTTTTTCTTTTTATGAATATTTCTAATTGTTTTTTTAGGTTTTTTATAGTTTGCTTTGTCGTTTCTATCTGGGGCGGCAAGGCATTTTTTATCAGTGCCGATAAGGTCGTAGCGACCTGCTTTTTTAAGCGCCGAAAGAACGAGTTGTTTGTTTTCGGGTTTGAAATATTGCAAGAGGGCACGTTGTTCCGCTTTTTCTTTAGGCGTTTTTGGAACATAAACACTTTTCATTGTAAACGGGTCAAGCCCTGTGTAGAACATACAAGTAGATACAGTACCGGGTGTTGGGTAAAAGTCCTGAACTTGTTCGGGGTGCATATTGTTTTGCTTAAGAAAAACCGAAAGTTCAATAGCATCTTTCATACTGCTTCCCGGATGTGAGGACATAAGGTATGGCACTAAATATTGTTTTTTGTTTGCTGATTTTGTGAGTTCATAAAATCTTTTTTCAAATTTTTTGTAAACTTCAATAGGTGGTTTACCCATATATTTTAATACATTATTTGAACAATGTTCGGGCGCTACCTTTAATTGACCGCTTGTGTGGTGGTTAACAAGTTCTTTGAAAAATTCTTCGTCACGGTCGGCGATAAGATAGTCAAACCTAATACCCGAACGAATAAAAACTTTTTTTACTTTAGGTAGTTTGCGTAACTTTCTTAAAAGTTCTAAGTAGTCGCTGTGGTCAACCTTAACCGCGGGGCACATAGTAGGTGCTAAACATTTTTTATCGGCACAAAGACCGCGTTTTAGTTGTGCATCACAAGATGGTGCGCGGAAGTTTGCGGTAGGTCCGCCAATATCGTGAATATACCCCTTAAAGTCAGGCATTTCGGTTATTTTTTTGACTTCTTCTATAACCGATTCGTGACTGCGACAACTAATTTGTCTGCCTTGGTGGTAAGCGAGTGAACAAAAGTTACAAGCGCCGTAGCAACCGCGGTTATGGATTACCGAAAACTTAACCTCGGCAATAGCGGGAACACCGCCCAAGGCTTCATAAGATGGGTGATAGTCACGCATAAATGGAAGTGAATAAACCTTGTCCATTTCTTGCTCACTTAAAGGGGGCATAGGTGGGTTTTGGACCACAATTAACGAACCGTGTTTTTGAATAATGGTTTTGCCCCTTACAGCATCGTGTTCTGATTGCTGTATTTTACAAGAAATAGCATATTGTTTTTTGCCTTGTTCGGTAGGCTCTTTAACATTTTCGTATGATGGGCACTCAACCGCACCCTCAATATGTGAAAATTCGGTTGTTTTAACGGCGTAACAAGTGCCTAAAATATCGGTTAATGAATGAATATCTTCACCGTTATTTAATCGGTCAGCAATTTCTACAATATGCTTTTCGCCCATACCGAACATAAGCAAATCGGCAGTAGATTCTATGAGTATAGAGGGGCGCACATTGTCCGACCAATAGTCATAATGCGCAAAACGGCGAAGTGAGGCTTCGATACCGCCTATTGCAATAGGTACATCGCCGTAAATTTCGCGAAGTTTTTTGCAGTAACAAATAGTCGCTCTGTCAGGTCTTGCTCCTGCTTTACCGCCAGGAGTATAAGCATCATCACTTCTTCTCTTTTTAGAAGCGGTGTAGTGCGCTACCATAGAGTCAATATTGCCGCCGTTCACCAAAAAAGCAAGGCGCGGTTTACCGAAACGGGTGTAATCCGCATGACTTCTTGGTTGCGGTATAATACAAACTTTATAGCCTTTGCTTTCGAGTACGCGGGAAATAATTGCAGTACCAAAAGAGGGATGGTCAACATAAGCATCCCCTGTAACAATTATAAAGTCGGGAGTGTCCCAACCATAAGTTTTCATTTCTTTAACGGTTATAGGTAAAAAGGGCATAATATCACCTTGAAAAATAATATATTTTAGTATATCATATTACCTTTTTTATTACAAGGAGATTTGCAAATGGAAGAAAGAGAAAAAACTTCAGCCGATTCATATATGAAAATTTGTATAGTGCAAAGTGTGTTTGTAATAGCTGTTATTTTATCGGTTTTAGCCACAAAGTATTTTTTTAAGGGAACATATCAAAAAATAAAAAATTGGTATGAGCAAAATATTTGTGTTTCTACCGATGTAAATGAGGTTATGGAGGAAAACTATGAGTTTTAAGTTGTTTGGAACCGAAATTTACATATCTTTTTTGTTTGCGGCTTTAATTACAATAATGTTAGCAACCGATAGAACGGGGTTTATGCTACCTGCACTTTTTGCGGTTTTTGCGCACGAATTAGGGCATTTGTTTGCAATGTGGGTTTTAGAGTGTGCGCCAAAAAGGATAAAATTAATACCTGCCTCGGTTCAAATCACGGCATCTTTTACAAAGCGGTATAAAACCGATATTTTGGTGTCCTTAAGTGGACCTTTGGCTAATATTCTTTTGTTTTTCACCCTTTATATAAATTATATTGCCTTTAAAAATCAAGCGGTACTTTGTTATGCGCTGCTTAATATAGTAATTGCGGCTTTTAATCTTTTGCCGTTTGTAGGGCTTGACGGCGGAACCATACTTTATACGCTTTTGTGCAAAAATAATGATATAAACAAAGCGGCAGTAATTATGAAAATAATAACCATTATAAGTTCGGCGTTACTTATTGCGGCGGCGGTAATATTAACAATAAAACACAAACTTAATCTTTCGCTTTATATAATAGGAATATATCTTTTTATAATGGCTTTAGTTAAATTATAGTTGAAAGAAAATTAAAATTATTGTATCATTAAAGCAATAAAAAATTTGGAGTAGATTTATGAAAACTAAGGAATTTGAAAAACTGCTTTTAACCGTTCAAAAACCCGGTAGATATTCGGGTGGTGAAATGGGAAGTATTATTAAAGATAAAACCAAAGTAGACGTTCGTTTTGCATTTTGTTTTCCAGATACTTACGAAATAGGTATGTCCCACCTTGGAATGAAAATCCTTTATTCGCAATTTAACGAAAGAGAAGATATTTGGTGTGAAAGGGTTTTTGCGCCTTGGCTTGATTTTGCCGAAGTTATGCGCAAAAACAACATTTTGCTTTATGGTCTTGAAAGCCGTGACCCAATAAAAGACTTTGATTTTATTGGTTTTACACTTCAGTACGAAATGAGTTATACCAATGTTTTAAGTATGCTTGATTTAGCGGGTGTGCCTTTAAGAGCAAAGGATAGAAAAGATTTAAGTCCTCTTGTTGTAGCGGGTGGACCTTGCGCTTGTAACCCCGAACCTATTGCCGATTTTATTGATATTTTCTTTTTGGGTGAGGGCGAAGAGGTTGATTTAGAGGTAATTGACCTTTATAAAAAGCACAAGGCAAAAGGCTCTACAAAGCAAGAATTTTTGCGTGAAGCGGCTAAAATAGAGGGTGTGTATGTACCTTCGCTTTATGATATTGAATACAATGAAGATGGTACAATAAAGGCTATTGTTAATAAAGAAACTGCGCCTAAAACTGTTAAAAAACGAATAATTGATGATATGAATAAGGTTTTTTATCCTAAAAACTTTGTAGTACCTTTTATTCAAATTGTTCACGACCGCGCGGTGCAAGAAATATTTAGAGGATGTATTAGAGGTTGTAGATTTTGTCAAGCGGGCTTTATTTACCGCCCTGTACGCGAAAAAAGCGCAGAAACTATTGTGAGTCAAGCTAAATGCCTTTGTGAAAGTACAGGCTATGACGAAATTTCACTTGCTTCGCTTAGCACAAGTGACCATACCGAATTAGAACCTATGTTAAACGGTTTGCTTGATTTTACACAGGACAAGCATATAAGTTTAGCGTTACCATCTTTAAGAATTGATAATTTTTCCGAAGAATTGCTTGAAAAAATCAATCATATTCGCAAAAGCGGTCTTACTTTTGCACCCGAAGCAGGTACTCAAAGACTTCGCGATGTTATAAATAAAAATGTAACCGAAGAAGAAATTATAAACACCTGTAAAACCGCGTTCCAAGGCGGATATACTTCGGTAAAACTTTATTTTATGATGGGTCTTCCAACCGAAACTGACGAAGATTTACAAGGTATTGCCGATTTAGGCCAAAAAATAGTTGATACTTATTATTCTATGCCGAATAGACCAAAGGGTAGGTCGGTTTCGGTTTCTATTAGTGTATCTATTTTTGTTCCAAAGCCGTTTACACCTTTCCAATTTGAGCCGCAAATAAGCAAGACGGAAATGGAAAGAAAGCAAAACTTCTTAAAACAATGCATTAAAACCCGCAAAATAGATTTAAGTACGCACGACAGCTCTACCTCACATTTAGAGGGGGCTTTTGCGCGTGGTGACCGCCGCCTTTGTGACGTTTTAGAAGCGGCATATAAAAAGGGTTGCGTATTTGACGGTTGGAATGAGTGTTTTGACCTGTCGCTATGGGAAGAAGCCTTTAGTGAAAACGGTCTTTCTATTGATTTTTATTCTGAAAGAGAAAGGGCTTATGAGGGAATTAATCCTTGGGACCACTTGGATTATGCCGTTACAAAGGATTTTCTTATTAAAGAAAACAAAGAGGCTCATAACGAAAAAACAACACCAAACTGCCGCGAAAAATGTTCGGCTTGTGGTGCTAATTGCTATGGAAAGGGTGTTTGTTTTGAAAAACGTTAGATTATTTTATAAAAAGACGGGAAATATGAAATTTGTTTCTCATTTGGATATGAATAGATTTATGGCAAGACTTATTGCAAGAACAAATTTGCCTGTTTGGTTTACCGAAGGGTTTAATCAGCATATTTATTTAAACTTTGCGGTTCCGCTTTCTCTCGGTTTTGAGGGAAATTATGAAATATTAGATATCCGACTTATTGATGATGAATTTCCTTTAGAAGAAATTCCAAACATTTTAAACGCTGTCTCGATACCTGATATAGAATTTTTTGGTGTTTGCGAAGTGAAAAAGGCTATGAAAGAAATAGGCTTTGCCGAGTTTTTAGTTGAACTCGAAAATTTAGATGAAACTCTTGTTTCAAAGATAAATGAATTTTTTGAAAAAGATACCGTTTTATGTGATAAAAAGACCAAAAAAGGCGGTATTAAGCAAATAAATATAATGCCCAATATTAGAAAAGCGGAATTAAACAAAGATATTTTGACTTTGATTTTAACTGCGGGTAATGAAGAAAACTTAAATCCAACGCTTGTACTCACAGCACTTTTTCAATTTATAGGACAAACTTTAGATTACAGCGTTACAAGAACAATGATTTACGATAAAAATTTGGATAAGTTTGCTTAAACAGCACAAAATAACCGAGAGGATTGATTATATGAAATTTAAAAGAGCAAGTGGCGTACTTATGCATATTTCATCGCTTGTATCTAATAGCGGTATAGGAACTCTCGGTAAAGAGGCATATGAGTTTGTAGATTTTTTAAAGCAAAGCGGTCAAAGTTATTGGCAAATACTTCCTATTTGTCCAACAAGTTTTGGAGATTCACCTTACCAAAGTTTTTCTACCTTTGCGGGAAATCCGTATTTTATCGACCTTGATATTTTAGCAAAAGAAGGATATTTAGCGCCCGAAGATTATAAAAATATTGTTTGGGAAAGTAATGAAACTACGGTTGATTATCCGTTAATTTTCAAAAATAGAAACAAGGTATTTTTAAAGTTACAACAAAATTTTAAAAATAATATCCCTAAAGATTTTTTTGATTTTTGTGCTAAAAATTCCTATTGGTTAGAAGATTACGCGCTTTTTATGGCGGTAAAAGATGAGTTTTTAGGTAAAGAGTATACCCTTTGGGATGAAGACATTAAAAAACGCGAACAAACCGCATTAAATAAGTGGAGAAAAAAGTGCAAAGAAAGAATTGAATACTATAAAATTTTGCAGTATTTTTTCTTTAAACAGTGGTTTGCTTTAAAAGAATATGCCAATAAAAACGGGATAAAAATTATTGGAGATTTGCCTATTTATGTAGCGGCGGATAGCGCTGATGTATGGTCTAACCTCAAAAATTTTGTTTTGAATAAAGATTTAACGCCTAAAGTAGTTGCCGGTTGCCCGCCTGATAGTTTTTCAAAAGAAGGGCAGTTGTGGGGAAATCCTGTTTATAATTGGCGTTATATGAAGTTTGACCGCTATTCTTGGTGGTTAAAAAGGCTTGAAGCATCACTTAAGATTTATGATGTAGTGCGTATAGACCATTTTAGAGGTTTTGAAGGATATTATACCATAAAGTACGGCAGTAAAAACGCTTGTAACGGTAGGTGGAAAAAGGGCCCTTCAATCGCTTTTTGGAGGTTTGTAAAGCAAAAACTTGGCGATGTGCCAATTATTGCCGAAGATTTAGGTTTTTTAACAAACGGCGTAAGGAAAATGTTAAAACGAAGCGGTTTTCCGGGTATGAAGGTGTTACAATTTGCCTTTTCAGGCGATATGGAAAACGAATATTTGCCGCATAATTACAAAAATAATTGCGTTGTTTATACCGGCACACACGATAACGACACTTTGCTTGGTTGGGTAGAAACCTTAAACGAAAAAGAAGTGGAATTTACAAAAAAATACTTGCAGTGTTCTAAAGAGGAAATTGCAGAAAAGGTAATGGTTGCGGCTATGTCGAGTGTTGCTGATTTGTGTATACTGACTATGCAAGATTTAATAGGTCTTGATGGTGAAAGCAGAATGAATACTCCTTCAACTGTTGGCGAAAATTGGAAATGGAGAATGACAAAAGAACAAAAAAGGCAAGAATTAGCAACAAAACTTTTAAATTATACAAACATTTATGGCAGAAAGGGTAAAAATGAGTAAATTAAGAAATAACATAGAAGTTCTTTCAAGAGCGAACTATTTAAAAGAACCTGAAAAATTAAATGTTTTCGAACTTCACGATTGTTTATCCCGTGCGGTTATGGCGGATATAGCGCCTGTGGCACAAAAATCTCAAAAAGAACACAATGAAAAGCGCAGAGCCTACTATTTATCGGCGGAATTTTTAGTTGGCAGAGCGATTTATAACAATTTGTTTTGCACCGAAAATTTCACCGAAGCAAAGAAAATTTTAAAGGACTACAGTTTGGATATTTCTTTTTTGGAAGAAATAGAAGATGCGGCGCTCGGTAACGGCGGACTCGGAAGACTTGCGGCTTGTTTTTTGGATAGCGCGGCTAATTTGTCGTTACCACTTGATGGTTATGGAATTCGCTATAAATTTGGTCTTTTTAAGCAATATTTTGAAAATGGGTTTCAAAAAGAAGCACTTGATGATTGGACAAGTTTTGGCGATGCTTGGTCGGTAAGAAGAGAAGCTGAAAAGGTAAAGGTTCAGTTTACCGATGCGCAAGTTTACGCAGTGCCTTATGATATGCCGATTATCGCTTAC
Source organism: Acutalibacteraceae bacterium (assembly GCA_045587685.1). Lineage (GTDB taxonomy): Bacteria > Bacillota > Clostridia > Oscillospirales > Acutalibacteraceae > UBA737. Next base: position 24,473 of record JAZNCS010000051.1, on the reverse strand, counting down.
AAGAAAAAGCATATCTCTAATTTAAGATTATGGCAAGCAGAACCGATAGAACAGTTGGATTTTTCGCTTTTTGATAATGGTGAATATGACAAAGCGGTTTTAGAAAAAAACAGAGCCGAAGATATTTCAAGAGTGCTTTATCCTAATGATAATACCGAAAAAGGGAAACTTTTAAGACTTAAACAGCAGTATTTTTTCTCGAGCGCTTCGATGCAGGATATATTGAAAAACTTTAAAGAAAATCACAGTGAAGATTTTTCGAAAATACCTGAATATGTAACAATTCAGTTAAACGATACCCACCCTGTAATTTCAATACCTGAACTTATAAGGTTGCTTCTTAATGAGGGTGTGCCGTTTAGCGAGGCGTTGGAAATCGCCAAGAAAAGCTTTAACTATACTAACCATACAATAATGCAAGAAGCTTTAGAAAAATGGGACTTAAAACTTATTAAAAAGGTAAATACTGAAATTGCTCAAATTATTGTTGATATAAACAAATTTTTTAAAGAGGAACTTCGCAAATTAAAGGTTGAAAAGGAAAAATTGCCCGAACTTTTAATTGTTCAAAAAAACAGAGTGCATATGGCATATCTTGCTTGTTTTTGCTCGTCCTATATTAACGGTGTTGCAAAAATTCACAGTGATATTTTAAAACAAGATGTGCTTAAAAATTGGTTCAAAATATATCCCCAAAAATTCCAAAACAAAACCAATGGTATAACTCCTCGCCGTTGGTTAGGGGTTACAAATCCGCCTTTGAGCGAGTTTATAACTTCGCTTTTGGGTAGCAAACGATGGGTTACTGATTTAAAACAACTGAAAAAACTTGAAGTTTATTCTAACGACAGCGAAATTTTACAAAAGTTTATTTCAATAAAAAATGCAAATAAAAAGGCGTTAGCGGAATATATCTATTTAAGCGATAAAAAACAAATTAGTGTAGACAGTATTTTTGATGTTCAAATTAAGCGTTTACACGAATATAAACGCCAGTTGCTTAACGCACTTTGCATTTTGGAACTTTATTTTGAAATTAAAGAGGGAAAATTAAAAGACTTTACACCTACAACCTTTATTTTTGGTGCGAAATCTGCCCCCGGTTACAAACGTGCAAAGGCAATTATAAAGTTTATAAATGAAATAGCAAAACTAATAGAGAACGACAGCGAAGTTAATAAGTATATAAATGTTGTTTTTGTTTCAAATTACAACGTTTCTTATGCTGAAAAGATTATTGCCGCCGCCGATGTTTCGGAACAAATTTCAACTGCAGGTACCGAGGCTTCGGGTACAGGCAATATGAAACTTATGCTCAACGGTGCTGTAACCCTTGGCACTTATGACGGCGCTAATATCGAAATTGTGAACGAAGCGGGAGAGGAAAATAACTATATCTTCGGCGCAAGGGTAGAGGATATAGAAAGACTTAAAGAAACCTACAACCCTAAAGAATTTTATAATAGCGACAGCCGTATTAAACGTTGTTTAGATACCTTGGTTGACGGAACGTTTTCGGATGGTGGTACAGGTGACTTTAAGGAACTTTATACCTCTATTTTAGAGGGCGCTTCTTGGCACAAGCCTGACAACTATTATTTATTGCTTGATTTTGAAGAATTTTTAAATGCTAAAATTAAGGTAAATAAAGATTTTAAAAACTCAAAAGAATTTGCTAAAAAGCAGTGGATTAATATGTGTAACGCGGGTAAATTTTCGTCCGACAGAACAATTAAAGAGTACGCAAAAGAAATTTGGAAAATATGAATTTAAAGCGCCTTTTTTGGCGCTTTTTATTTTTCTTCAAAAAATTACAAAAAATGCGAAAAAATACTTGTTAAATTTATAACAATGTGGTATAATAGCTATTTGGAAAGGTAATAAAAAGTATTATTGTTCATACTGCACAATAATACAAAAAATTAACAAAAAAATTGTACAAAAAGGGGAAAATATTATGAATAACAAAATTACTATTATCGGTGCGGGTAGCGTAGGTTCAACAATCGCATACAACTTATCTGCTACAGACTTGGCTTCTGAAATCGTGTTAATTGATATTAACAAAGAAAAGGTTGAAGGCGAAGTAATGGATATTGCTCAAGGTACCTGCTTTAGAGACCCTATTTCTTTGGTAGCCGGTGACTATGAAGATGCAAAAGATTCTGAGATAGTAATTATTACTTCTGGTATTGCTCGTAAACCAGGTCAAACAAGACTTGAACTTACCCAAACAAACGTTAATATCTTAAAAGAAATCACTCCAAAAATAGTTTCAGTTTGTCCAAATGCACTTTACATAATTGTTAGTAACCCTGTTGATATTATGACATACGTTTTCACAAAGATTTCAGGCATTCCTGAAAATCAAGTTATCGGTTCAGGTACCATTCTTGATACTGCTCGTCTTCGTTGTGGTCTTTCAGAGCATTTCCAAGTTGCTCAAAAGAATATTCACGCTTACGTTTTCGGTGAACACGGCGACACTTCATTTATCCCTTGGTCAAGCGCATACGTTTCAGGTGTAAAACTTGATGAATATGCTGATGTTGTTAAGCGTTGCGGTCAAGAAATTCCTAAGTTGGATAAAGAAGCTTTATACAACTATGTTCGTAAGTCGGGTGGCGAAATTATCAGCAAAAAAGGCGCTACATTCTATGCGGTTTCAAGTTCTGTAGTAAACCTTTGCGGTATTTTGTGCTCATCTCACAACTCTATAGTAACAATTTCAACTATGATGCACGGTGAATACGGCATTGAAGATGTTTGCTTAAGCACACTTACACTCGTAGGTCCTAACGGTGCACAAGGTAAAATTCCAATGGATATGACCGAAGAAGAAATTGAACAATTAAGACACAGTGCTAAAACATTGAAGGACATTATTTCACAAATCGAATTGTAATTTTTTAGTAGGAGTAAGAATATGAAATACAGCTATTATCCGGGTTGTACGCTTAAAACTAAAGCTAAAAATTTAGATAAATATGCAAGGCTTTCGGCTTTAGAGTTAGGCTTTGAATTAGAGGAAATTGAAAATTGGCAATGTTGCGGCGGTGTGTATCCGCTCGGAAGCGATGAAATCGGTTCTAAACTTTCTTCGGTTCGCGCACTTAATGATGCAAAAGAAAAAGGCCAAGATTTAGTAACCCTTTGTTCTGCTTGTCACCACGTTATTAAGCGTGTTAATGATGATATAAAAAATGTGGAAGACATCAGAAACCGCGCAAATAACTATATGCAATTAGAACAACCATATATGGGTGAAACAAATGTGCTTCATTTCTTGGAAGTACTTCGTGACAGGGTTGGTTTTGATAATCTTAAAAAAGCGGTTAAAAACCCACTCAAAGATAGAAAGATTGCGGCATATTATGGTTGCCTTCTTTTAAGACCAAGCAAGGTTTTGGCTTTTGATAATCCTGAAAACCCAACAATTATTGAAGATTTTATTAAAGCTTTAGGTGCTACACCTGTAGTTTATCCTTACCGTAATGAATGTTGCGGCGGATATATTTCACTTAAAGACGGTGAGAAGGCACAAAATATGTGTCAAAAGATAATGGAAAGTGCTAAAGGCTTTGGCGCTGAAATGTTAATAACTGCTTGTCCGCTTTGTCTTTATAATTTAAACAAGTGCGGCGAGTTGCCTGTAGTTTACTTTACAGAACTTTTGGCAGAAGCTTTAGGAATTAAGGAGGCGTAATATGAGTACTGTAAATAAGGCTGACTTAATTAAAGAAATTAGCGGTGTTAATCCGCTTAAATGTATGAAATGCGGTAAATGTTCGGCTTCTTGCCCTTCATTTAACGAAATGGATATAAAACCACACCAATTTGTGTCTTACGTTGTTAATGGTGATATTGAAGCTTTGGTGAATTCAAAATCACTAGAGAAATGTCTTTCTTGCTTTGCTTGTATTGAACGTTGCCCAAGAGACGTTAAACCTGCAAAACTTATTGATGCGGCAAGACAATTAATTATAAGACAAAAGGGTGAAACATTTTTATCCCCTAACGAAATACCAGAACTTTTGGATGAGGAAACTCCTCAACAGTTATTAGTTAGCGCATTTAGAAGATATAGGAGGTGAGCGTATGCAAAGAATAGGTGTATTTGTATGTCACTGTGGTAGTAATATTGCGGCTACAGTTGATGTTAAAAAAGTAGTTGAAATGATTAAAACCGAACCTGGCGTTATTTTTGCTGATGATTATCAGTATATGTGTTCCGAAGCGGGTCAGGCAAAAATTATTGAGGCGGTAAAAGAATATAAACTTAACGGTCTTGTTGTTTGCTCTTGCTCTCCTCGTATGCACGAAGCAACCTTCCGCAAATGTGCTGAAAGAGCGGGAATAAATCCTTATATGGTAGAAATTGCTAACATTCGTGAGCATTGTTCTTGGATACATAAGGATATAGATGAAGCAACCGAAAAGGCGGTTATTTTAGCTCGCGCCGCTATTGCAAAGGTAAATCTTAATGCGCCTTTACAAGCAGGGGAAAGCGGTGTTGTAAAACGCGCCCTTGTTATAGGTGGCGGTATTGCAGGTATCCAAACTGCGCTTGATATTGCTGATGCAGGTTTCCCTGTTGATATTGTTGAAAAAGAACCAAGTATCGGCGGCAGAATGTCCCAACTTGATAAAACTTTCCCAACCCTTGACTGTTCGGCGTGTATTTTAACACCAAAAATGGTTGAGGCTGCGGCTCATCCAAACATTACAATTCATACCTATAGTGAGGTTGAAAATGTTTCGGGCTTCGTAGGTAATTTCTCGGTAGACATTCGCAAAAAAGCACGTAGTATTGATATGGATAAGTGCACAGGTTGTGGACTTTGTCAAGAAAAATGTCCAATGAAGAAAACTCCAAGCGAATTTAACCGCGGTCTTGAAAATAGAAGCGCTATTTACACTCCTTTTGCACAAGCAATTCCTAATGTTCCTGTTATTGATAGAAATGCTTGTATTAAGTTTAAAACAGGCAAATGCGGTCTTTGCTCAACAGTTTGCTTGGCAGGTGCTATTGATTACGACCAAGTAGATACAATAGTTACCGAAAAGTACGGCGCAATCGTTGTTGCTACCGGCTTTGATATGATTAAACTCGACAAATATGATGAATATGCATACTCACAAAGCAAGGATGTTATTACATCTTTAGAATTAGAGCGTGTTATGAACGCGGCAGGTCCAACAAAGGGACACCTCGAAAGACTTTCTGATGGTAAAGCACCTAAAGAAATTGTGTTTATTCAATGTGTAGGTTCTCGTTGTGCGGATGATAGAGGTAAAGGTTATTGCTCTAAAATTTGCTGTATGTATACTGCAAAACACGCAATGCTTATCCGCGATAAGTACCCCGATGTTAATGTAACAGTATTTTATATTGACGTTCGTACTCCGGGTAAAAACTTTGATGAATTCTACCGTCGTGCAGTTGAAACATACGGTGTAAATTACGTTAAAGGTCAGGTTGGTAAGGTAATACCTCAACCTGATGGAAAACTTTTAGTTCAAGGCGTAGATTTAATTGATAACAAGCAAATCTTAAAAGAGGCTGATATGGTAGTTTTAGCGGCTGCTATTGAGCCAAACCCTGATGTTAGAAAAATTGCTACAATGCTAACGGCTAGTATTGATAACGATAACTTCTTAACAGAAGCACACGCAAAACTTCGCCCTGTTGAGTCTCCAACAGCGGGTATATTCCTTTCGGGCGTTTGCCAAGGCCCTAAGGATATTCCTGAAACAGTAGCACAAGCAGGTGCTGCGGCAGTTAAGGCGATTGGTTTGTTGGCTAAGGATAAGTTAATGACCAACCCTTGCACTGCAAAATCCGATGAACTTTTGTGTAATGGTTGTTCAAAGTGTGCTAATGTATGTCCTTACGGCGCAATTTCTTACGAAGAAAAAGAAATTAATGACCACGGAATTAGAGAAACAAGAAGAGTTGCAGTTGTAAATAATGCGCTTTGTCAAGGTTGCGGTGCTTGTACCGTTACTTGTCCTTCGGGCGCTATGGACTTACAAGGCTTCTCAAACTTACAAATTATGGCGGAGGTAGATGCAATATGTCGATAAACAAAGAATTTAAACCGAAAATTGTTGCCTTTTGCTGTAACTGGTGCTCATATGCGGGTGCTGACTTGGCAGGTAGTAGCCGTCTTGCTTACCCTGCTGATGTTAAAATTATAAAAGTGCCTTGCTCTTGTAGAGTAAACCCAATGTTTATTCTTCGCGCGTTTGAAAAGGGTGCTGACGGTGTTATTATGTGTGGTTGCCACCCTGGTGACTGTCACTATTCAACAGGTAACTACTATGCTCGTAGAAGAATGACATTATTATTTTCAATGCTTGATTATATGGGTATTGAAAACGGTAGAACCCGTGTTGAATGGGTTTCTGCGGCTGAGGGTGTAAAGTTTTCAACTACAATGAACGAATTTGTAGAAAAAATTCATTCTCTTGGCGAAAATGTAAGATTGGGGGATTTAAGATGCAAGAAATAATTGCCCGTGCAAAAGAACTTTTGGCCGATGGTACAGTAAATCGCGTACTCGGTTGGAAAAAAGGCGATTTTGCATATAATCCCGAACCTGCATTTTTTGAAAACGCAGAAGAATTAGAAAGCTTTGTGTATGATGGTTTTTGCGGTGCAAACTTAAGCAAATATATGATTGAAGCCTCTAAATTAGAGGGCAAAACTTTAGTATTGCTTAAACCTTGCGATACTTATAGCTTTAACCAACTTATTAACGAACACAGAGTTAATCGCGATAAAGCGTATATTATCGGCGTTGGCTGTAAAGGTAAACTCAACGTTGAAACAATCAAGGCAAATGGCGTTAGCGGTATTTTAAATATTACCGAAAATGGCGATAACCTCGAAATTGAAACCCTTTATGGTAATTCACAAATGAAGTATAACGATGCTTTGCTTGAGCGTTGTCACGTTTGTAAGGGTAAAGAACATAAAATTTATGATGAACTTATAGGCGAATCAAAGGAAACAAATGATAAAGAGCGTTTCAGTGAAATCGAAAAAATCGAAAAAATGTCGCCTGAAGAAAAGTTCGCATTTTTCCAAAAAGAACTTAGCAAATGTATTCGTTGTAATGCTTGTAGAAATGTTTGCCCTGCTTGTAGTTGTAGAAAATGTGTTTTTGATAGCACAAAATTTGATTCAGCACAAAAAGCAAACGTTGATTCTTTTGAAGAAAAAATGTTCCACATAATCCGCGCGTTCCACGTTGCAGGTAGATGTACCGACTGTGGCGAATGTTCACGTGTTTGTCCGCAAGGTATTCCGCTTCACTTGTTTAACCGTAAATTTATTAAGGATATTAATGAATTTTACGGCGAATATCAAGCGGGCGAAAACAAAGATGCTAAAGGTCCGCTTACTGAATTTACATTTGACGACTGCGAACCTGGTATCGTTAAAGAGAGGGGATAATGTATGAAAAAAATTGCTAAATCCAATTTATCGGCATTATTCGCCAAAATTAATGAAACTAAAGACCTTTATGTGCCAACTAAAAATGGTGAGCAAGTAAACTTTGCCGCTTGGAATGAGGGCGCAGAAGTAGATTTAACCGCTTTGAAAACTGTTAAATCTCCTAAAGATGCATTCTTCCCACAAAGCGAAAATCTTTATACTTGTTTTAATGATGCGGGTAAAATTTCAATTACACCCGAAGAATTACAAAATAAAGATTTTGTAGTTTTTGGTATGAAGGCTTGTGATATTAAGGGTATAGAGGTGCTCGATAAAGTTTTCTTATCAGACCCTATTGATACTTTCTATGCTGCAAGAAGAGACCACGGTATTATTGTAGGTCTTGCTTGTAATAAACCCGAAGAATCCTGTTTTTGTACAGTTTTCGGAATAAACCCAGAAGCGCCTTTGGCTGATGTTGAAGTTTTTGATATAGGTGAATACCTTTATTGGAATGATTTAACCGAAAAGGGAAATGCTTTAACTAATTCACTTGGCGATTTATTAGAAGATACTAATGATACCGCTGTGGTAGAAGCTAAAGAGCAAATTAAGGCAATCGTTAAAAAACTTCCGCTTTCTAACCTTTCACTTGAAGGTTGGAATGGGGACGCATTAACTGAAAAGTTTGATTCACTCATTTGGGAAGAACTTTACAAACCTTGCCTTGCTTGCGGTACTTGCACTTTCGTATGTCCTACTTGTCAGTGTTATGATATTAAGGACTATGACACAGGCAAAAACGGTATTCAGCGTTATCGTTGTTGGGATTCTTGTATGTATTCCGATTTTACCATGATGGCGCACGGTAACAACCGTACAAGCCAAATGCAAAGATATCGTCAAAGATTTATGCACAAGTTAGTATATTTCCCTGCTAATAACGATGGTATGTATTCTTGTGTTGGTTGCGGTCGTTGTGTTGATAAATGTCCGCAAGGACTTAATATTGTAAAGGTAATTAAAGCATTTAGCAAAGGAGGCAAAGCGTAATGTGTGATTGTGATTGCCATAAAAATTATAATTTAGATACACTAATCCCACAAGTTGGCGTTATTACTGATATTACAGAACAAACTCCCGACGTTAAAACATTTAGAGTAAACGCCTTAGATGGCGGAAAATTGTTTGAACATTTGCCCGGTCAATGCGCTATGGTTTGCGCTCCCGGTGTTAGTGAAGGTATGTTTTCAATTACCTCTTCACCAACAAATAAAGAATATCAAGAATTTAGTATTAAAAGATGCGGTCAACTTACCGATTATTTACATTCTTTAAAGGTTGGCGACCAAATAACTGTTAGAGGTCCTTACGGTAATAACTTCCCTGTAGAAACCGAACTTAAAGGCAAAAACCTTTTGTTTATTGCGGGTGGTATTGGTCTTGCTCCTCTTCGTTCGGTTATAAATTATGTAATTGATAACCGCGAAAATTACGGAACAGTTGATATTTTATACGGCTCTCGTTCGATGGATGACCTTGTTGGTTTAAAAGAAATTAGGGATGTTTGGATGAAGACCGAAGGTATAAACGTTCATTTAACTATTGACCGCGAACAAGAAGGTTGGGACGGTCACGTTGGTTTTGTACCTTCCTACTTAAAGGAATTGGAATTTTCTAACGATAAAACCGCTTTGGTTTGCGGACCACCGATAATGATTAAGTTTGTTTTGGGGGCTTTACAGGAAATGGGCTTTACAAAGGAACAAGTTTACACAACACTTGAACTTCGTATGAAGTGCGGCGTTGGTAAATGTGGCCGTTGTAACATAGGTTCTAAATATGTTTGTAAAGATGGTCCGGTATTCCGTTTCGATGAAATTGATGAATTACCTAACGAGTATTAAGGAGGGTGTAAATAATGGAAAATATGGTTAATGTATATTTTTACGGTAAAAAGTATTCAGTACCTAGCGACCTTACTATTATGACTGCTATGGAATATGCAGGTTATACTATTAAGCGTGGTTGTGGTTGTCGCCACGGTTTTTGCGGTGCTTGTGCTACAATTTACCGTATTAAAGGGGATAACGAACTTAAAACTTGTCTTGCTTGTCAAACACAGGTAAAAGAAGGTATGTATATAGCAAGTATTCCGTTCTTCCCAACTGATAAAAGAACATATGATATTAACGAGATAAAGCCAAATAATCAAATTATGATGGAACTTTATCCCGAAATTTACAGTTGTATTGGTTGTAATGCTTGTACAAAGGCTTGTACACAAAGCCTTAATGTTATGCAGTACATAGCATACGCACAACGCGCTGATTTTGAAAAGTGCGCTGAAGAATCTTTCGACTGTGTAGGTTGTGGTTGTTGTTCTACAAGATGTCCTGCAGGTATCTCTCACCCAATGGTAGGTTTACTTGCTCGTCGTCTTACAGGTAAGTATATTGCTCCTGAAACCGAACACCTTAAAAATAGGGTAGAAGAGGTTAATAAGGGCGAATTTGATGAACTTATTGAACAAATTATGCAAAAGCCTATAACCGAAATGAAAGAACTTTACAATACAAGAGAAATTGAGAAATAAGGAGGAAATCAATATGTATACACCATATCCGGAAAATATGATGGAATCCATCAAAAAGGTTGAAGCTTCAAGAGAAGCACGTATGGCTACAGAGCCAAGACGTTTAACTGCCGAAGAAAAAGATAACCTCTTAAAAGATTTCCATCCTGACTATAAACCTGAAGCTTTTGCTGAAATTAAAGTTGGTGCTAATAAGGGTCAAAAGGCTCCATTAGAATTGGCAAATATGCTTCACTCAAACAGTAGATTATTAAATGAAAAAATTGATCTTAGCAAGATTGATTATGACGTTGATGTTTTGGTTATCGGCGGCGGCGGTGCAGGTTCTTCTTGCGCTATCGAAGCACACGAAGCGGGTGCTAACGTAATGGTTGTTACTAAACTTCGTATTGGTGACGCTAATACAATGATGGCTGAAGGCGGTATCCAAGCGGCTGACAAGGAAAACGATTCACCTGTACAACATTATCTTGACTGTTTTGGTGGCGGACATTTTGCTGCAAAACCCGAACTTGTTAAGAGACTCGTTATGGAAGCTCCTGACGCAATCAAATGGCTTAATGAATTAGGCGTTATGTTTGATAAAACCGAGGATGGCAGAATGGTTACTACCCACGGCGGCGGTACTTCAAGAAAGAGAATGCACGCTTGTAAGGACTATTCGGGTGCGGAAATTATGAGAACACTTCGTGATGAAGTTATCAACCGCAAAATCCCTGTTGTAGAATTTACTTCTGCAGTAGAACTTATTAAAGATGATAAGGGTCAAGTTGCGGGTGCAGTTTTATTCAATATGGAAACTGAAGATTATTTGGTGGCACGTGCTAAAACTGTTGTTATTGCTACCGGTGGAGCGGGAAGAATGCATTATCAAGGCTTCCCAACATCAAACCACTACGGCGCAACTGCTGACGGTCTTGTATTAGGTTATAGAGCAGGTGCAGGACTTTTATATCAAGATTCTATTCAGTATCACCCAACAGGCGCAATTTATCCTTCACAAATTTTGGGCGCGTTAGTTACTGAAAAGGTTCGTTCAGTAGGTGCTCAATTAGTAAATGGCGAAGGCGAAGCATATATTCACCCATTGGAAACTCGTGATGTTAACGCATCGGGTGTTATTCGTGAATGTGCTGAAGGCCGTGGCGTTGAAGTTCCCGGTGGCGCAAAGGGTGTATGGCTTGATACTCCAATGATTGAAATTCTTGGAGGCGAAGGAACAATCGAAAAGAGAATTCCTGCAATGTTCCGTATGTATATGAACTACGGTATTGATATGCGTAAAGTTCCAATCCTTATTTACCCAACTCTTCACTATCAAAATGGTGGTCTTGAAATCGGCGGCGAAGGCTTTACAAATGCTATTGATAACTTACTCGTGGCAGGTGAAGCAGTTGGCGGTATCCACGGTAGAAATAGACTTATGGGTAACTCACTTCTTGATATTATCGTTTTCGGTCGTAATGCAGGTAAGGCTGCGGCTAAAAAAGCTAAATCCGTTACTATTGGCAATATGACACTTTCACATATTGAAGATTATGCTAAAGAACTAAAGCAAGCAGGTATTGAAACAAACGAAGTTTCACCTTTATTGCTTCCTAAGTATGCACGTCACGAAAGGTAGGATATATAATGCGCGAAATTAATGTTAGTGTTTTAACTGATGTAATTGAAAAACTTTGTATTGAAGCAAATTTGCATCTTCCCGGTGATGTTAAATGTGCTATTAAAAACTGTCGTGCTTGTGAAGACGGCAAAATAGCACAAGGTGTTTTGGATAACATTATTGAAAATTTTGAAATTGCAGACAATGAAAATGTTCCAATTTGTCAAGACACAGGTATGGCTTGTGTTTTCCTTGAAATTGGTCAAGATGTTCACTTTGTTGGCGGTGATTTAACAGATGCTGTAAACGAAGGTGTGCGCCGAGGTTACGATAAAGGTTATCTTCGTAAATCGGTAGTAAAAGACCCTGTTCGCAGAGGTAACACAGGGGATAATACTCCTGCTATGCTTTATACCGAAATAGTACCCGGTGAAAATGTTAAGATTACCGTTGGTCCTAAAGGTTTCGGTAGCGAAAATATGAGTATGATTAGAATGTTCAAGCCTTCAGCAGGTCTTCAAGGCATTAAGGACTTTATTCTTGAGGTAGTTGAAACCGCAGGGCCTAATCCTTGTCCACCAATGGTTGTAGGTGTTGGTATTGGCGGTACATTCGATAAGTGCGCTTTACTTGCTAAAAAGGCTTTAATGCGCCCGATTGATACCGAAAATGCTGACCCATTCTATGCAGACCTTGAAAAAGAAATGCTCGAAAAAATTAACGAATTAGGTATTGGTCCTCAAGGCTTTGGCGGTAAAACTACTGCTATTGGTCTTAATATTGAAACTTTACCAACTCATATTGCAGGTATGCCTTGCGCAGTTAATATTAACTGCCACGTAACACGTCATAAATCGGAGGTAATTTAATATGAAAAAGAAAATAAATTTACCTTTAACCGAAGAATTGGCAAGAACTTTAAAAGCGGGGGACGAGGTTTTACTCACAGGTGTTATTTATACCTCTCGTGATGCAGGACACAAAAGAATGTGTGAAGCATTAGCACGTGGCGAAGAATTACCTTTTGACCCTAAAGATGCTACTATTTATTATGTTGGTCCTACCCCTGCAAAACCGGGTGCGGTAATCGGCTCAGCAGGTCCTACAACATCAGGTAGAATGGATGCGTATGCACCAACTATGATGTCTGTAGGTGCACGCGGTATGATAGGCAAGGGCGCAAGACTTCCTGAAGTGGTTGACGCTATGAAACAATATAGCGGTGTTTACTTCGGTGCAATCGGTGGTGCAGGTGCGTTACTTGCAAAAAGTATTAAATCTGCTGAACTTATTGCTTTTGAAGATTTAGGTGCGGAAGCGCTCCGCAAACTTTATGTTGAAGATATGCCTTTGGTAGTTATTATTGATAGCGAAGGTAATAATCTTTACGAGCAAGGTAGAGCTGACTATTTAAGCAAAAGAGGTAAGTAAAAATGAATTTATTCAATGGTTTAATTACCATTAGCAATACTTCAACTTTACTTGTTGTTGTATTTGCTGTTTTAGCCGTTGGATACGCATTAGGTAGAATTACCATTAAGGGTGTATCTTTAGGCGATGCAGGTGTGTTTATTATTGCATTACTTGCAGGGGCATTGTTCTTTACAATGGGAGAAGAAGGCTTAATTTTCAGCGCCTCTTCTACCGCGTTTGATTTTTCAAGCGGTCTTACATTAGTTGAAAGTTTAGGATTAGTGCTTTTTGTAACTTCGGTTGGATTTATTGCAGGTCCTAAATTCTTTGGCAACTTTAAAAAGAATTTTAAATCTTACGTTTTAATCGGTTTAATAATTATTATTGCTGGTGGTCTTTCGGCTGCTGCTTGTATTGGTTTGGGCGAAGTAGTAGGCTACGGCAGTTCAATTAAAACACAAGATGGCTTTGTGGCTATGATAGTAGGTCTTTTGTCAGGTTCTTTAACCTCAACACCTGCTTTCTCGGCAGCAAAAGCAACCGTAGCGCCTGAATATCAAGGTTTGGTTTCGGTTGGTCACGGTATTGCATATATCTTCGGCGTAATTGGTGTTGTACTTTTTGTTCAGTTAATTCCAAAACTTACAAAAGCCAATATGGAAGAAGAGGTTGCAAAACTTACTTCGGATAGCGGCGAAGAAAAGAAAACTGCTGTAAAGAAATTATTTGAACTTGACCATTTAGGTATTGCGGCATTTTCTTTAGCAGCAATTCTTGGTACATTTATTGGTCAAATCAAAGTGCCTTTATCTTCAAAAGGTTTTGACGGCACATGTTTCTCACTTACAACAACAGGCGGTTGCTTACTTGTAAGTTTAATTTTAGGTCATTTTGGCAGAATAGGCACAATGAGTATTATGCCAAAGGAAACAACATTGAAACTCTTTAGAGAATTAGGTCTTGTTTTCTTCCTTGTTGGCGCAGGTATTCCAGGCGGCGCAGAGTTTGTTCAAAACTTTGATGTTATGTACTTTGTATATGGTATTATAATGACAGTATTCCCATTAATTATTGGTTACTTGTTTGCAAAGTATGTTTTGAAATTAAGCCTTTTGAACAATTTGGGTTCTATTACAGGCGGTATGACAAGTACTCCTGCTTTAGGTACACTTATTGGTGTTGCTAAAATCGATAACGTAGCATCAGCTTATGCGGCTACTTATCCGATAGCGCTTATAGCGGTTGTTTTAGTTTCACAATTCTTAATAATTCTTTTCTAAATAAATTTTTAAACCCCATTGGAGTTACTCCAATGGGGTTATTTTTTACACTAAAGGTGGGTTTTAACATAATATGTAGTAAAGGAGGTGAAAAGAATGTTAGGTTGTAGAAATGGATGTCAATTTGTGGCTGTTATTGTAGGTATAATTGCAGGTGTAGTACTTGGTATTTTAAATTTTGCAGACCTTTTAGCTACAGGTTTGATTTTTTGGGCTTATCTTTTAATAGGTGTTTTAGGCGTTTTTGCATTGCCTTTATATGCACTTCAAAATTCTAATGTTTGTATTGCAAGATGTGTTTGCGGTTTAAAAACAATATATACTATAGCAGCGTTAGGTACTGTTCTTTCGGCAGCGGTGGCACTAATAGTAGCAGGAATAGGCCCTGCTGTTGCGGTTGCAATTTTAACAGGTATTGCTACATTTTTCGTAGTTTTCCTTTTAATATTGGTTGTTTGTTTAACAAAATGCGTTTGTAACAACGATTAAATATTTAATAAAAAAGGGTTCCTTTAAGTAGGAACCCTCTTTTCATTTTAAAATTTTGGTTTAAAACTTGGCATAAGTACAAGTTTAAAACGATTTTGTCGGTATTTACGGTCAATAATTTTTTTAGTTTCTTCATTTTCGCAAACACCGGTGCGTATATATTTATCAAGTGCCGCATAGGTAAAGCCTAAATTTTCTTCATCCGTTTTGCCCGATAATCCATCAATAGGGGTTTTCTCAATAAGGTTTTCGGGTAGTCCTAAACATCTGCCTATCTCTTTCACTTCGGCAACTGTTAAGTTACAGCAAGGGCTAAAGTCACCCGCCGCATCACCGTATCTTGTAGAATAGCCAACCCAGTCTTCCGATAAGTTACAGGTGTTTGCAACCCTGCCGTTTACCGATTGGCTAACGGCGTAAAGGGTAGACATTCTAATTCTTGCGGGTAGGTTTGTTTTGGTTTGCCGAGTGATTTGTAAATCGGTGGGTAAATTATTTAAAACACCCTCTACCGCATCTTTGACATTTATAATGTAATGTTTAATTCCAAGGTGGTTTACAAGCTGAATTGCACAGTCAATATCGTGTTGCTCACCACAAGGCATAAGAACGCCTATAACTCTATCAATGCCTAGCGCCTCTACACAAAGGGCAGCAACAACCGAACTGTCCTTTCCGCCTGAAATACCAACAACGGCATTACAATCTTTTCCGTTTTCAGTAAAAAAATCCCTAATCCATTTTACACATTCGTTTTTAACATTTAAAGCATTAAACATAAAGCGCAGTCCTTTTAATATTTTTATTATATTTAGTATAGCACAGTATTAAAATTTTTTCTATACTTTTTTATGGTGAAAAAATTGATGTTTTTTGTAAAAAATTGGCCCGTTTTTATTGACATAAAAAGCTAAAAGTAGTATGATAAAGTGTAATCTTTTATGAATAGAGGTAAAATTATGTTTAAAAGTGAGTATTTAGCAAGAGTATATGATACTGTTTGCAAACGCGACTCTTCTGAGCCTGAATTCTTACAAGCTGTAAAAGAAGTTTTAGAATCTTTAGAGCCTGTTGTGGCTTTAAATCCTAAAATTGAAGAATGTGGCGTTTTAGAGAGAATAGTTGAACCTGAACGTTTAATTTCTTTCCGTGTGCCATGGATTGATGATAACGGCAGACCACAAGTTAACCGTGGTTACCGCGTTCAATTCAACTCTGCAATCGGTCCTTACAAGGGCGGTTTGCGTTTACACCCTTCAGTTAACCCTTCAGTTATTAAGTTCCTTGGTTTCGAACAAACCTTTAAAAACAGCCTTACAGGTCTTCCTATGGGCGGCGGTAAAGGCGGTTCAGACTTTGACCCAAGAGGTAAGTCTGATATGGAAATCATGCGTTTCTGCCAAAGCTTCATGACAGAACTTTCTAAGTATATCGGTCCTGATACTGACGTTCCTGCAGGTGACATCGGCGTTGGTGCTCGTGAAGTTGGTTATTTATTTGGTCAATATAAGAGACTTCGCAACGAATTTACAGGCGTTCTTACAGGTAAAGGTTTAGCATACGGCGGTTCACTTATCCGTCCTGAAGCTACCGGTTTCGGCGCTGTTTACTTTGCAAGTGAAATGCTTAAGTCTTTTGGTGAAGACATTAAGGGTAAAACATTCGCAGTTTCAGGCTTCGGTAACGTTGCTTGGGGTACTGTTCAAAAGATTACCCAACTTGGTGGTAAGGTTGTAACTATTTCCGGTCCTGACGGATATGTTTACGATAAAGACGGTATTAATACTGACGAAAAGATTAAGTTTATGCTTGATATGCGTGCTTCAGGTCACGACAAAGTTAAGGATTATGCTGATAAATTTGGGGTTCCTTACTTTGAAGGTAAGAGACCTTGGGGCGAAAAGGTTGACGTTGTTATGCCTTGCGCTACCCAAAACGAAGTTGGCATTGAAGATGCTAAAAACATTGTTGCTAACGGTGTTAAATACTATGTTGAAGTTGCAAATATGCCAACTACAGCAGAAGCAGTTGAATACCTTAAGGCTAACGGCGTAGTAATTGCTCCTTCAAAAGCAGTTAACGCAGGTGGCGTTGCAGTTTCAGGTCTTGAAATGAGCCAAAACTCAATGCGTTACAGCTGGACAGCTGAAGAAGTTGATGAAAAACTTCACAGCATTATGGTTAACATTTACAACAACTGTGCTAAAGCTGCTAAGAAGTACGGAATGGAAGGTGACCTTATCGCAGGTGCAAATATTGCAGGTTTCGAAAAGGTTGCAGAAGCTATGATGGCTCAAGGTGTTGTTTAATACATATTAAATTAGAAAAAACAGCGGAAGTTAATCTTCCGCTGTTTCTATTTTTATATTATCTACAAATTCGTTAGTGTAAATATCTTCTTATGCCATCGGCAAAGTATTCGTAATGGAATTCGGCTACCATAACAAAGTTCTAATCTTTTGTAATTTAAGTTGTTTTAAGATAAAATATTTAAAAAAGCAAATAAGATAGGTTGAAACAGTTGCGAAAATATGTGTCATTTGGTATAATAACAAGTGTATTAACGGATACAAGCAAAAGTTTTAGAGGGTAGCTAAATGCCTTTAGAAGAAGGAATTGAAAACTTAAAATACACTTCGGGTGTAAAGTTTTTCGACCCTGCGCAAAATGATTAGAACAGTATTCGTTATATTAATAAAATAGAAACGCTTTAAAAAGAAAGGAATAATAAAAAATGAAGATTGCTTTAATTGCGCACGATAAAAAGAAAAATGAAATTATTGAACTTGCAAAGAAGTATAAGGATGTTCTTGCAAAGTATGATTTATATGCTACAGGAACAACAGGCACTTTGATTATGGGTGAAACAGGACTTAAAATAGAAAGAATGAAGAGTGGCCCTAAGGGTGGCGACCAACAAATCGGCGCAATGCTTGCAAACGGCGAACTTGATTTGATTGTATTTTTACGTGACCCACTAACTGCACAACCACATGAACCCGATGTTTCGGCACTTCTTCGTTTGGGTGACGTGCAAAAAATCCCACTTGCAACTAATGTAAACAGCGCAACAATTATGTTAGAAGCATTAAAAAACGAAACATTTTTTCAAATAGTAAAAGCATAAAAAACAGCGAGGTGAAATTCACCTCGCTGTTTATGTTTTAAATATTAATTATTTTCGCCTTTTTCCATACTCCACATAATCACACTTGGGTGATAACTTTTCTATCAAAATTCGTAATAAAAAACGATAGTTGGTATAGTTTTATGACAGTATAAAACTATTGCTTTTTTATAGATATAATGATATAATATAAACGATTATAGTTGGGTTGCAAGGAGCGTTTTTTATGTCTCAGGTTAAGAAAAAAGTATTGATTTTTTGTCCTAAATTTTTTGGTTATGAAAAAAGAATGGCAGATGCTTTTAAAAATGCGGGGTATGAAGTTTTTCTTTATGACGAACGTCCGAGCAATAGCTTTATAGGTAAAGTTTCTTTACGTCTTAATTTTAAATTTTATAAGCCTGTTGTAAGAAAGTATATTTCAAAGATAATCGAAGAAAACAAAGATATCAAATTTGATTACATTTTTGTAGTTAAAGGCGAGGCTATGGGACAAGCCGAGGTTAAAATGCTTAAAAATGCATATCCGACTGCAAAGACAATTCTTTATTTTTGGGATTCGGTTGAAAATGTTCCTGACGGTGAGAAAAAGATTGCTTTTTATGATAAGGTTTTCACATTCGACCCTTATGATGCTAAAAAGTATAATCTTCCGTTTGTATCTATACCTTACGGTAAGGAATATACCAAACCTGAAAATATTGGAAATTATGATTATGACGTAGCATTTATTGGTACAGCACATTCGGCAAGACCGAGAATTGTTAAGCAAATCAAAAAGCAGTGCGAAGAAATGGGAAGAAAATGTTTTGTGTATTTTTATTCGCCACATATTTTGGTTTATTATTTTAACAAATTAACAAATAAGGATTATAAATACATTTCGTTAAAAGAGGTTAATTTTAAACCTCTTTCAACCGAAGAGGTTTGCCGTGTATATAATTCAAGTAGATGTGTAATGGATATAGAACATCCTAAGCAACACGGTACAACAACAAGACCTGTTGAGATGCTTCCTATGAAGAAAAAAATAATTACCATAAATTCTAATGTTTTGAATTTTGAGTTTTATAATAAAAACAATTTTCTTATTATTGATAGGGAAAATCCAAAGTTGGATGAGGAATTTTTCAAAAGCGAGTATCTTCCTGTAGGGGATGATATTTTATATAAATATTCTCCTGAAAGATTTGTTAAAACACTTTTGGAGGATTAATTGTTGGGTGAAAAAATGAACACAGTTTTAATATTACTTGCAACTTACAATGGTGAAAAATATATAAAAGAAATGGTAGAATCAATTATTGCGCAAGATTATACCGATTGGAAGTTAATCTTGTCCGATGATTCTTCGACCGATTCTACACCTCAGATATTAGACCTTTATGCAGAAAAATATCCCGAAAAGATTACTCATTATAAATCGGGAAAACGTTTTGGTAATGCGCAAAATCATTTTATGCATCTTTTGCAACAGCATCACGATGCACCGTATATTATGTTTTGTGACCAAGATGATGTTTGGCATAATGATAAAATAAGCAAAACACTTGCAAAGATGAAAGAAACGGAAATTGAAGGAATACCCACATTAGTGCATACAGACCTTGTTGTAGTGGATGGTAGTCTTAATAAAATTTCGGATTCTTTTTGCCAACGCTCCAAACTTGACGGTAACCGCTTAAGTTTAAATAAATTATTAGTACAAAACGTGGTTACGGGATGTACATTAATGATGAATAATCAGTTGGCACAACTAAGTTGCAAATATCCGTTACCAAAAGAGGCTGTTATGCATGATTGGTGGGTAGCAATTATTTGTTCGGTTTTTGGTAAATCGGCTTTTTTGGATTATTCTACTATTGATTATCGTCAACACGGTAATAATTCGGTAGGGGCTAAAGATGTTACTTCACCGGCATATCTTTTAGAAAGATTAAAATCAAATGCAATGAAGAAGTCTTTAATGGATGCCGCAAATCAAGCGGAAGCGTTTCTTACTTGTTTTGGCGATAGTATCCCCGAAGATAAAAAATTAGTTATAAAGGATTTTGTTAAAACAAAGGATGCTTCATTCTTTAAAAGGAATTACATTTATTTAAAACACCGCATATTCAAATGCGGAAGTATAAGAGTACTTGCGCAGTTTATAGGAGGTTAAAGGTGATAAAAAAAATTACGTTTTTAGATATCGCAAAGGATAAGTTTAAAAACTTTAGCAGCAAATCTTTTTTAGAAAAATGTGATATTGTTTCTTTTGTTTTGTTGTTTGTTTTTTTTATAGATTGCAGTTTTGCGGGCGGGGGAAAATATTTAGAAATAGGCCCAATAAGTTTTAGAATGTTAGTTGCAGGTGCAGCACTTCTTTTTGCAATACCAAAGTTTGTATTGAATATAAAAAAATACGTAAAAAATCCGATTTTTTATATGTTTTTTGCTTTTTTGATTTATTTAATATTTTCTGCAGTTATTGGAATTAAAGCTCAAAACAATATGGAAGTTTTAATAAGCGATATAAAGGGATTTATGTGGCTTTTTACAGTACCGGCGCTAATAATTACGGTTGATAACAAAGAACGATTTATCGGTATATTAAATTCAATTGTTATTGGTGCATTTATTCAAGCGGTAATAGTGCTTACGGTTCATTTTGTTTGTTGCATTATTAATGATGGTATAAAATATTTTTATCAACCCTTGATTGATTTACAAATCGGTACAGTCAGCGTTATTTCAGATAACGTATTTAGAATATTTACACGCAGCAGTCCGTATATGATATTGGCGTGTGCTATAGTATTATTTAAGCAATTAAGTCAGGATAAACTAAAGGCAAAATATCTTATTTCAATAGTATTGTTTTTGTTTTGTATATTGCTTTCGTTTACACGTTCGTTGTTTGGTTGTATACTTATAGTGTTTGCTTGTATGTTTGTTGCGGTATTTGTATTTTATCGCGATAAAATCAAGATAATGATTAAATCGTTTGTTTGCGTAGCACTTTCAACCTTGCTTTTGGTGTGTGTTATGGAATTTGCTTTTGATGCTTCTTATTTGAATTTTGCCATTTCGCGTACACTTGGTACTACTGTTAAGCAGTCAGTTGTGGTTGCGATTAAACACAAAATAAAGAACATTGATTGGAAGAGTATTTTTAGTTCAACAAGTCAAGATTTTGATAGTTTAATTGAAGATGAAGAAAACCAAGAACTTGAAGAACAGCAAAACTATATTAATGCCACAGAAGGCAGCGACAATTTAAGAGCAGTAACAAAAAGTGAACTTAAGGCGCTTATAATAAAAAGCCCAATAATAGGGAATGGCTTAGGTGCTTGTTCCCAAACCCGTAACGGACCTGATGAGTATTTTTATTATGATGTTTTGGCGAGAATGGGTATTATAGGATTATTGCTGTATGTTGCTCCGTTCATATATGTATGTATATACGTTTTAAGGAAGAAAGATTTAATATCTGTTAATATGGGACCGATAACATTACTTTGTGGTCTGATAGGTTTTTGGGCGGTTACTTGGTTTAACCCTTGGATGAATGCGGTTTTAGGTATTGCAGTTTATTCGTTAAGTTGTTCTATTGTTGAAGTTTTTAAAAAATTTAAAAGTTAATATAAAGGTGTGTTAATTTATGAAAGGTATAATTTTAGCAGGCGGTTCGGGAACTAGACTTTATCCTCTTACAAAGGTTACTTCAAAGCAACTTTTGCCAATTTATGACAAACCGATGATATATTATCCTATGTCGGTACTTATGAACGCGGGTATACGTGATATTTTAATAATATCTACTCCGCAGGATACACCTCGTTTTAAAGATTTGCTTGGCGATGGAAAACAATTCGGTGTTAATTTGTCTTACGCGGTTCAACCTTCTCCTGACGGTCTTGCACAAGCGTTTATTATTGGTGCGGACTTTATAGGTGATGATACCGTAGCAATGGTGCTTGGCGATAATATTTTTGCGGGACACGGACTTAAAAAGCGTCTTAAAGCGGCGGTTCAAAACGCTGAAAGCGGTAAGGGCGCAACGGTTTTTGGTTATTATGTTGATGACCCCGAACGTTTTGGTATTGTTGAATTTGATAAAGATGGACACGCTATATCAATAGAAGAAAAGCCTCAAAAACCAAAGAGCAATTATTGTGTTACAGGTCTTTACTTTTATGATAATCGCGTTGTTGAATATGCCAAAAATTTAAAGCCATCGGCTCGTGGTGAACTCGAGATTACTGATTTGAACCGTATTTACCTTGAAAATGGTGACCTTAATGTTGAACTTTTAGGACAAGGCTTTACTTGGCTTGATACAGGTACACACGAAAGTTTAGTAGAAGCTACTAACTTTGTTAAAACGGTTGAAACCCATCAGCATAGAAAAATTGCTTGTCTTGAAGAAATTGCATATCTTAACGGTTGGATAACAAAAGAAGATGTGCTTGAGGTTTATGAGGTTTTAAAGAAAAACCAATACGGACAGTACTTAAAAGATGTACTTGATGGTAAATATATTGATATTCTTTAAAAATATAGACAAAAAATGTTTGTATATTTAAAAATACTTTTAGCTTTCAAGGAGAAAAAATATGGAACAACCGCTAATTAGCGTAATAGTGCCTGTATATAAGGTTGAGCAATATTTAGAACGTTGTGTAACAAGTATTATTAATCAGACGTATAAAAATCTTGAAATAATACTTGTTGATGATGGTTCACCGGATAGATGCGGTGAAATGTGTGATGAGTTTGCAAAGCGAGATTCACGTATTCGTGTGTTTCACAAGAAAAACGGTGGGCAGTCCTCTGCACGAAACTTAGGCCTCGATAATATGCGGGGAGAGTTTGTGGGCTTTGTAGATTCAGATGATTGGATAGAAACTAATATGTATGAACATCTATACAAGCTGATTACAGAAAAAAATGCACAAATTTCTGTATGCGGATTGCAATGTGATTACAGTAATGGAAAAACAGTATATTTTAATGACCAATATCCAATGAATAAAGATATAGAGATATTCTCAAAATTCGATGCTTTGCGTGAATTGACTATTTCAAAAAAAATCACTAATAGTCCGTGTGATAAGCTTTTTAGTAAATGTATTTTTGAGAATATACGTATGAGCGAGGGAACGGTATACGAAGATTTTGAGATAATGCCCAGTTGTATGGAAAAGGCAGAAATTATAGTTTATAACCCACTGCCGCTATATCATTATATAATGACAGAGGAAAGCACAACTAGAGGCACTGTTAGTATCAAAAGGTTTATTGAAGCTGATATAAGCCGTAATATTATTGAGCATTATAAATCGAACTATCCTGATTTATATTATTATGCATTAGCAAGACATATAGAAATTTGCCTAAAAATTATTCAAGATTCATCTAATTTAGATGAACTTAAAAACAAAAGGCAAGAACTTATAAAAGAAATAAAAGGCAAACATTTTAAAAAAGCGTTTAAACTGTTAAGTAAGAAAAACAAAATAAAATATTTGTTATTTTGTATAAACGTAAGTTTGTTTACAGTGGTAATTACAAAATATTATGAAAATAAATAGGTGTGGAAATAGAGATGTATTCTTTAATCATAGTTGATTATAATTCTCTTAATAATACAATTAAATATGTTTTATCATGTAAAGAAAAACTTGGTATGAAGGGTTCTTCACATATTGTTATTATAGAAAATGGTAAATTTGAGGGAACTTTAGAGGAACTGACTTCTTTTTTTGGTGATTATGAAAATTGTGACATTGACGGTATAGAACAAGCTGTATATAAATTCCGTAATGACTTTCAAGAAATATATTATTGTTGTTCTGGAGCAAATTTAGGATATGCAAAAGGAAACAATCTTGCGATTCGTATTGCAGAAAGTGTTTGGTCAGATCCTTACTATATTGTAAGTAATAACGACCTTGTTTTTAAGGAAGAAATTGACCTGTCATTAGTTAGTAAGACTTTTGATAAAAATGATTCGGTAGGAGTGATTGGACCCGCAGTTATAACACCGCAATTTGAATCGCAGTCTCCGAGATATTGGCAAAGTGCCGCACATAGATTGATTTTTAATTATTGGATAAGTGTTTTCGGAGGAATTTTTGGCTTAAAAACACGAATGTATCTTTGGAATAAGTATGCCAACGATACGATTAAAGATGCAAAAAGCGGTTTGTGCGCATGGGTTTCAGGATGTTTTATGTTTATAAGAGCAAAAGCATTTAAACAAGCGGGTATGTTTGACGAGAATACTTTTTTATATGCTGAGGAAATGATATTAACTAAGCGATTGCAACAAGTTGGATACAATATATACTATCTTAAAGAAATAGGAGTCATACACAACCACGCTGAAACCACCAAAAAAACAATATCACACCTTAAAATGTCGGAAATAGATTTTTTTGCTAATTATTATTTTTATAAAAATTATGTAAAAACTTCACCAATAATTTTGTTTTTAGCAAAAATAAGTTTTAAGTAAGTCGGATCGTAGCCAT